>QKGI01000013.1 GCA_003250475.1 Bacteroidota bacterium
GGACTCATCCGGCAACATATGGGTATCAACAAATAACGGCATTTCAGTGATTAACCCCTCAAGCGGATTGATAAGGACTTTCGGGGAGAATGACGGTTTGATGATACATGAATTCAATTCTGATGCCTCACTTATTACGGATGAAGGGAAATTCATGTTCGGGGGTGTAGGGGGAGTGGTAGAGTTTGACCCTGAAAATATCCTCACACAGCAGACGGGAGGATGGAAAACAGGGATAGCAATCAAGGAACTGGAAGTATCGGCCCTGAAGAGGAATCTGCCTATCCCGATTTATAAAGCTGACACTGTATTCCTTGGGACGGGTGATGATAATTTCCATCTCTCTTTTGTGGTTCCGGAATACAGGCATCCTGAGATAATAAGATACAGATACCGACTCGACAGAGGTTCCGGCAACTGGTATTATACTGACCATAGTGACAGAAACATCAACTTTTCCAACCTTTCACCCGGATGGTACAACCTTGAAATCCAGTCGACTGATATCAACGGATCGTGGAGCACATCAAGGAAGCTGACAATACGTATCAAACCTTACTTTTACCAGACCAATTTCTTCAGGATCGGACTGCCTCTTGTTATCCTTATAATGTTGTACCTTCTTGCCAGGGTAGTCTTCATACAGCTAAGGCGTCAGGAGGCACAGAAGAAAGACACTCTCAGGCACCAGGCGCTTAGAGGCCAGATGAACCCTCATTTTATTTTTAATGCTCTTAATTCAATCAACTACTTTATCTCCCGGAATGACAGGCTATCAGCCAACAGGTACATTGCCGATTTCTCAAAGCTTATCAGGACCGTTCTGAATAATATGAACGAGGATTCTGTGCGGTTGAGCATAGAAATGGGAGCCCTGGAAGAGTACCTCAAAATAGAACACCTCAGGTTTGGAGACAAATTCGACTATAGCATAAAGATAGACTCACAGATACATCCGGAGATGATTAAGGTCTCACCCGGATTGGTACAGCCATTTGTAGAGAACGCTATCTGGCATGGCGTGATGGGTCTGGACGGCAGGAAGGGAAGTATCCGGATAAGCCTGGGTATGACAGAAAACAGGCTTGTCTGTACTGTTGAGGACGATGGGGTCGGTATGGCCCGTTCTGAAGCAATGAAGGATAAGAGCCTGCCAAAGCGACCCAGGGGTATCGGCCTGGCAATGGAGCGCATGAGAATCATCAATAATCTGCAATCAACAAACTACAGGATACGTTTCTCGGAACTCTACCCTGGTCATGAAGATAAGGGAACAAAGGTTGAGATTGACATGCCTGTCATAGACTAGGAAGGATAAGGAAAAGACCGGGTAGTGAATATTCAAACAAAGCAATCATGATACGAGCTGTGATAATAGATGATGAAGAACTCTCCAGGGAGGTTATATTAAACTATCTCAGGGAATATTGTCCGGATGTCGAGATAGTGGCCCAGGCTTCATCGGTTAAAACCGGATATGCTGCCATCATCAGGAGCGCACCTGACCTTATCTTCCTTGATATAGAGATGCCTGACGGCAAAGGATTTGACCTCCTGAATATGTTCGAGAAGATTGACTTTAAGGTTATTTTCATTACCGCCTATTCTGAATATGCAATAAGGGCATTCCGGTTCAGTGCTTTGGATTATCTCCTTAAACCGGTTAAGATAGATGAGCTGATAGATGCGGTAGAAAGGGTCCGTACGGCAGGCAGTTCAGGCATCAGCGCCGAGGAAGTTAATGCCCTCATAAGCAACATTAAAAACGGAACTACCAGGCAGTCAACACTTATAATACCAAATCTTAAGGGTTTTGAAGTGCTGAGGATACCAGATATAATAATGTGCCAGGCAGACGGGTACTGTACCTATCTTCATCTGACAGGCGAAAGGAAGGTGGTGAGTTCAAAAAACCTGAAGCATTTCGACAACCTGCTGGGTGATCAAAACTTCCTCAGGGTACACCACTCTTTCCTGGTTAATCTGGATCATGTGACAGGTTATACAAGGCAGGGAGAAATAATGCTGACAGGCGGATTAAAAGCAAATCTGAGTGATTCATACAAAAGTGAATTTATTAAGAACTTTACAGGAAAATAGGCTTCTGTTGTGCCAAACATCATATCTGTTGTCTGATTATTGCTATCTGTTGGTTTGACACCCGGTGATACCTTATGGGAAAACCCTTTATATTATTTTTACCACGGTGATATGGTTGTTCTTTCTTTCACATCTGCCATTTCACCGTTAAAAAGTTCTTCCCCCCCAACTCCGCAATTATCAGCGGAATAAAAATGAGCCCATTTCCCCGGGCTCATTTCTTTTTTACAAAAAAGAGAGGTGCTTTGCAGCACCTCTCCCCCGTTTACTTATACTCTTAAGAATCCTATCCCAGATAACCCTTCAGCAGTTTACTGCGTGATGTATGTCTCAGGCGGCGGATTGCTTTTTCCTTAATCTGTCTCACTCTCTCGCGTGTCAGTCCGAACTTCTCTCCTATCTCCTCCAGTGTCATTTCCTGACATGCTATACCAAAGAAATACCGGATAATATCACGTTCACGCTCAGTAAGAGTAGCGAGAGCCCTGTCAATTTCCTTAGACAGAGACTCATCTATAAGCATTTTGTCAGCTATTGGTGAGTCGACGTTAGTAAGGACATCCAGCAGGCTGTTATCCTCGCCCTCCACAAAGGGTGCGTCAACAGAAACGTGACGGCCTGAAACCTTAAGCGTGTCGGCCACTTTCTCCTTCGGAAGGTCAAGCACTTCCGCCAGCTCTTCGGGAGACGGTGTACGTTCGTTTTCCTGCTCAAAACGGGCAAAGGCCTTGTTAATTTTGTTCAGGGAACCAACCTGGTTAAGGGGCAGACGTACTATCCTCGACTGCTCGGCAAGAGCCTGAAGGATAGACTGCCTGATCCACCATACGGCATATGAAATGAATTTGAATCCTCTGGTTTCATCAAATTTCTCTGCAGCCTTGATAAGGCCGAGGTTGCCCTCATTTATGAGGTCCGGAAGGCTTAGTCCTTGATTTTGATATTGTTTGGCCACTGAAACAACAAAACGGAGATTGGCTTTTGTAAGCTTCTCCAGCGCTGCTCTATCACCCTTTTTAATCCTCTGTGCTAACTCTACCTCTTCCTCAACCGATATCAACTCTTCTTTACCAATCTCCTGCAGATACTTATCCAACGATGCACTCTCACGGTTGGTTATGGATTTGGTAATTTTAAGTTGTCTCATTCTCTTTTCCCCTTCGAAAAAATTTCCGCAAATGTACTGCTTTTTAAGTTAATATACAAATATAACCGATTAAATCAGCAAGGGGAAGCCTTTCGTGGCAATCCCCTGATATGCTGATTATTACGCATAGCCAACAGATCTACCTTCTGGTCTGGTACTTGAAGTAAGTTCCGTCTGGTGTAAATCCCTCAACTGAAGCAAGACTTTTTTCATCGTTTGTAGCCTTCCGGATATCTGTTGCGCTGTTAACTTTTTGTCCGTTCACATCTATTATTATAGTTCCCCGTCCCAGACCCAGGTCACGAAACCGGCCATCAGATATTGACGTTATTTTCACTCCGTTATTGATCCTGAACTGCTCCTTTTCTCCGGCTGTCACCGGTGAAAATGTCGCGCCGAAAACCGAAGTACTCTGGGTCCCTGGAGCAACAACGCCGGTTCCGCCCTCAATATTGCGCAGGATGACTGTCTTATTACCCTCTTTTCCGTTTCTGAGATATTTTACCTCCACTTTATCACCCGGCCTGTAACGGTTGACTTTCTCCTGAAGGTCAGCTGTGGTCTCGACAGGCTCTCCGTTTATGGCTATTACGACATCTTTTTCCGCCAGCCCTGCAGCTTTTGCAGCACCGTCATCAACAATACCTGTCAGGTATACACCCTTAATCTCTTTCAGGTTCTCCTTTTCAGCTATCTCAGCCGTTACATCGGTGATGTTAACACCCAGAAGTCCGCGCTGCACCTCACCGTACTGCTTCAGATCCTCATATACCTTCTTTACAATAGACGCCGGTACTGCAAAAGAGTTGCCTGCGTATGCACCGCTGGGAGAAATTATTGCCGTGGTCACACCTATCAGTTCTCCCTGAACGTTTACCAGTGCCCCTCCGCTGTTACCCGGGTTGAGTGCAGCGTCTGTCTGAATGAATGACTCTATCCTGTACTGGTTGTCAAGCAGGCCCAGGCTCCTTCCGCGCGCACTCACTATACCGGCAGTTACCGTTGAAGTGAGATTGAACGGGTTTCCTACTGCCAGCACCCACTCACCAAGTCTTATTGCATCGGAATCGCCAAATTTAATGTAAGGAAGCCCTGATGCCTTGATCTTGAGCAATGCTATATCGGTGCTGGGATCCCGCCCGACAACATCGGCTGAATAGGTACGTTTGTCATTCAGTGTAACATCAACCTCATCGGCATCCTCAATGACGTGGTTATTGGTCACTATATAACCATCGGCAGTGACTATAACCCCTGATCCAAAGCCCCTGACCTCCCTGGGCCGGCTGGCTCCGGGTCCGTAAAAGAATTCATACAGCGGATTTGAATATCCTGTGTTTAATGTAGCCTTGGTCTTCACATGAACGACAGCATGAACTGTAAGCTCAGCTGCATAGGTAAAATCGTTGACACCTGACTGAGGCACCATGGATGTGTACCTTGCATTATCCCTGATCTCCTGCTTCTCCTTTTCAGCTCCTATTACCAGTTTATCCCTGTCAAGAAACCTCGTATAAATAAAAAGACCTGCCAGTGCACCGAATAAAGCCACCAGCAATGTTGTTATCAATCCTCTACCTTTCATAGCTTTTATGATTAATTGTTCTTTACTATAAATTTCCCTCTTTCACAAAATATGTGCCTCCCTGAAAGATTAATATCTTTACAACCCTGATTGTTTGAAATTGTTCTGCAAATTTTCGAATTTTTAACAGACTGATTGTGTCATTTTAAGATAATTAACTTCAATTTAACGGAATGAAAATACTCTTTAACAAATATGAGGGAACAGGCAATGATTTCATCCTGATTAAAAACAGTCCGGTTGTTCCGGGCATCCCTGATCCCATACTCATAAAGGCTCTGTGTGACAGGCGTTTCGGCATCGGAGCAGACGGGTTGATACTTGTTGAAGAATTTGAAGGTTATCATTTCCGGATGCATTACTTCAATGCTGATGGCTCTAGGGGAGCTATGTGCGGTAACGGGGCACGTTGCGCATCCCATTTTGCCATGAGACAGATGACCGGGTTCCATGATCTTAAATTCATGGCAGACGATGGTCCTCACACTGCCAGGCACCTTGGAAACAATATCATCGAAGTATCCATCGCCGACGTATCCGGTATCAGGGAGACCCCGGACGGTATTGCCGTAAACACAGGTGTGCCTCATCTGGTGGTTTTTACTGATGATAATGAAAAGGTTGATATGGTAAAATTCGGAAGGGAATTGCGATGGTCCGACCGCTATGCCCCGGAAGGAATAAATGTTAACCTGGTATGCATCAGGGACAGCAGACTGAAGGTAAGGACATATGAACGTGGTGTTGAGGACGAGACGCTCTCGTGCGGTACCGGTGTCACGGCTTCTGCCATTGCGGCAGCCAAAACAGGAAAAATTGTCACACCTGAGGCTGAAGTCAGTGTCAGGGGCGGACAACTGTCAGTCAGATTCTCACTGACCGAAGAGGGTGCTTCGGATATCTTTCTTACTGGTCCGGCCACATTTGTCTTCAGCGGAGAAAAGGATATCTGAGAGAATGGGCGGGATAAAGTCCGTGATTTTATCGGAAAATGACAGGTAAATCCATTATTGATGCCCGGTAATTACCTGGCAGAATTGACAAACTGATCTTAATAACATAATTCTTCGGAAAATGAAAAGGATATACTTAAGAGTTGCATTACTGGTAATATTTTCCCTGTCCCTTAACCAGAGGGTCTCATGCCAGCCAGGCACAATTGAGCTCATGAATGCGATCAAAAACCTGGAAAAGAATTTTACCTCGCTCGATCATCGTCTTGATGTGATTGAAAAAAACATCGATGACATTCTATGGTTTGACCGTGTTGGTGATGTTGCATTCATAGACAAGATCTACATTACAGGACCACCCCCGGCAAAAGAAAGTAATCCGACCGGGCAGGGGGCAGGAAATCCGCTCAAGTTCTGGAGCTATGTTTTCATTCCACGTGATGCTGACCCTGCCGGCAAATACCCTCTACTGGTCTTTCCTCACGGGGGCGTGCATTCTAATTTCTCCACCTATTATACACATATCATACGTGAGATGGTCTCCCAGGGCTATATTGTTGTGGCTGCCGAATACCGGGGATCTACGGGATACGGGGCAGGAATGTACAGGAACATTGACTATGGGGGCCTTGAGGTTGAGGACGTTGATGCCAGCCGGAAATATATGATCGAAAACTACGATATAGTTGACAAAGACCGTGTCGGAATGATTGGATGGAGTCATGGCGGCCTGATAGGTCTCTTTTGTATATTCGATCACCCGGAATCCTACAGGGCCTGTTTCGCCGGTGTCCCTGTCAGCGATGTTATCGCGCGTATGGGATATAAGGATGATGGTTATCGTGACCTATACTCAGCACCGTACCATATAGGCAAGACAGCTGACGAGAATGTTGCGGAATACCGCAGGCGCTCACCGGCATGGCAGGTTGACAGGTATCGCAATACTCCCCTTCTGATACACACCAACACCAACGATGAGGATGTAAACGTGCTTGAGGTTGAGCATCTTATCAAGTCGTTCAAAGCCGCCGGTAAAGAAAATTTCAAATACAGGATCTTCGAGGATATGCCCGGCGGACACTCCTTTGACAGGATGGACTACCGGGAGGCCAGGCGCATAAGATTTGATATTTATAGTTTTCTCAATGCAGAGTTGAAGCCTCCGAGACCCTGCAGGAGCATACGTGACCTGGAAAGAGCCGCTTACCGTTTCTGATGGCCAAAGAGAGACTATACGGTAAAACCCCCGGCGAGCTGTCAGCAGTTGCGGCCGAAGCCGGTTTGCCCTCATATGCGGCAAAGCAGATAGCGGGATGGCTGTATAAAAGAGGAGCACCTGAGATCAGCAGCATGACCGACCTCTCTCTTAAGGCACGCACTCTTCTTGATCAGAAGTATGAGACCGGCCTCACTCCTCCCTCTTCAGTGGCATCAGGAGCCGACGGCACGAAGAAGTATCTGTTCCGCATAGCTGACAACAGGTTCATTGAGACAGCATTTATTCCCGACCGTGAAAGAGCTACCGTCTGCCTCTCAGTACAGTCGGGGTGCAGGATGGGCTGTCATTTCTGCATGACAGCCCTGCAGGGATTCCAGGGTAATCTTTCTTCCGGGGATATCCTGAACCAGTTCGTGAGCCTCCCGGAACACTCTCTGTTAACAAATATCGTTTACATGGGTATGGGTGAACCTCTTGATAATCTGGAGGAGGTCCTGAAGAGCCTTGAGATCCTTACTGCGGAATGGGGTTACGGGTGGAGTCCCACCCGTATCACCGTAAGCACGGTAGGACTTACGGGTAAGATAAGTGAGTTTCTTGAGCGAACCAGGTGTCACCTGGCTGTCAGCCTGCATTCACCTTTTGATGATGAGCGCCTCGCCCTGATGCCTGTGGAGAAGGCTCACCCGCTGAAAGAGGTACTTGACGTCATACGGTCCTACGATTTTGGGAGACAGAGACGGGTATCATTTGAATATATCGTCTTCAGGGGTTTGAATGACACACAGGCCCATATAAGGGAGCTGGCAAGGATACTCAATGGCATCCGGTGCCGCATCAACCTGATACGTTTTCATAATATCCCCGGCTCAACATACAGCAGTCCTGGTCAGAAGGAGCTCGAAGCCTTTCGCGACAGCCTGAATGCAAAAGGGATTACTGCCACCATACGTGCCAGTCGCGGTGAAGATATAAGCGCCGCATGCGGGTTACTATCCACTCTCGAACAAAATAAGAAACAATGAAATTCAAAGCACTGACATCAATTATCCTTGCTGCCCTGACAGCATTAAGCCTCAGCGGGCAACAGGCCGTCATGGATACTATCCTCGCTGACACGACGCTTACAGGCACATCTTATTCTTTTTGTTTTGCCGATGCAGTTACGGGAGAGCTGATATACAGCTACGATGCCGAACGTAACCTTTCCTCGGCTTCGGTCATGAAGCTATATCCCACCTCGGTGGCACTATCCCTTCTCGGCCCGGATTACAGGTTTTCCACCAGGATATTCATCTCCGGACAGCTGAACAAAAAGAGAGGAGTCCTTGATGGTGATATCATCATTGTTGGAGGTGGCGATCCCGCCCTTGGCTCTGAGTACTTCGCCGATTACTATGGTGACGTCACAGGGGACTGGGCAGCCTCTCTCTCGGCCTACGGGATAAAGCGTGTCAAAGGCCGTGTCACAGCCGGCAAATCGATATATGACTTCAATCCTGCACCATCGGGATGGGCCTGGGGGGACCTGGGGCAGTATTATGGTGCAGGGGTTTACGATATAAAC
>QKGI01000090.1 GCA_003250475.1 Bacteroidota bacterium
AGGAAGACTATCAGCACCGAGCCGCAACCCTTGTCGATGACAGCCAGCGGCGGACATATTATACATACCAGAACGCGCAGTATTCCCATGTCTCTGTTTTGCTTTGAGGTCTTTATCTTTTTACAAATTTAATATTTCAACAGGTAATTCCGACTTCACCTGTATTTTTGTTGAACAAAAGTCTGAAGTCCAAGGTCTGAAGTCTGAAGGTCTGAAGTCTGAAGGTCTGAAGTCTGAAGTCTGAAGGTCTGAGGTCTGAAGGTCATGTGGTCGGGGATCTCCGCTGCGCTCCGACAAGACTGTCCCGACCTTACGGCCGGTGATCTCCGCTATGCTCCGACTGGACTGCATGACTGCAAGACTGCAAGACAATATTTCGCAAGACATTTATGGCATCCCGTTCCTTAGCAGGTGATCGGCAGCCTGAAGGATCTTCAGCCTGAGATCAGGAGGATAGTCCGGATGATCATCAAGGAACTTCTCCACGGTGACTTTTGCTTCCTGAGAGTGATGGCCGGCCAGCGTGGTGCTTATCCAGCTTCCGGGGAAGAAAATGTCACCTGTGCTCTTTATCTCTTCAAGCAGCTTAAGGGAAGGGAGAATATATTTTTCCGATCTGTCAGCCACCATAGGGTGATGAAGGTATCCCAGGGCTTCCAGCACCCACGGTTCATGCTCACGGTTTACCGGGTCACTGAGGCTGTTGAAGAAAGCGTCACGTACATCAGGATCGGGGGAGACAGACGGGGTCACAAAGTCAAACCGCAGGACCCTCTCTGCCGATGTTATACGGTCATGCTGTGCGGCGATGATCTTTTGGGCGCCCGGGTCACCTTTCAGCGCCAGGGTAAGCGCCAGCGTGCATTGCTCATCCTCGCTGAGCCTGGTACCTCCGGGGAGCTCACCCTTCCTCCAGAATTCTTTCAGACTGGCCATACCGTTCCTGCTGATGACAACACTGCGGTACAGACCGTACCAGGTCCTCCTGTCGGGACCGGTATCAGACGAGATGATCTTTCCGAGTATCATCTTTTCGGTCTTGTCGGCCAGCCTGAGGCGGTCTTTCTCTGTGAGGAGGTCCCACCAAACCGACGAAAACCTTCCTGCCAGGTAGTTAATTAGCTGAGGATCATCTTCCGTTTCTAGCGCCGCAAAGGCAGCGCTGTAAAAGTCTGTTGCCGGAATGGTACTGTTGACAAGGTTCTCATAAAGGTTGATCCAGGTGATGCCTCTGAGCAACGGGTCACGTATTTCATTGATGTGACCGGAAAGATATCGTGTTGTGAGGCTGTCAAACAGGAAAGTCCCGTAGGCCCTTCCGGAAATGTCCGGGATGATGCACAGCGGCCTGTCAGGGATGGTGAGTGTTGACTTCCGCTCTCCCGGTATGATGTCACCGGTGACCGTATCGGCATAAGTAATGATCATTGTATTCAGTGTCTGTGGCCAGTGCCTGAGTGCACCGGCAGGGTCATCCTCATGGAATGATACCGTGAAGCCGTTTTCCAGGGCAGTGACCGCCGGCTTGATGACTGGCATCCCTGCCTCCCTGATCCACATCCTGCTCCATTCGCCGAGTGGCTTTTTTGAGGTTTTCTCAAGTATGGCGATAAGGTCATCCCAACGGGCATTGCCCCATGAATATTCCTTCAGGTAGACCTGCAGGCCCTTTCGCAGGCTCTCCTCGCCGGCAAGACTCTCAAGCTGCCGCATGACAATGGGAGCCTTGTTATAGATGATGGCTCCGTAGAGTGACCCGGCATCCTTCATGTTACTGAGTTCCTGTATTACAGGGTTGGTTCCGCGCGTGCGGTCAACAGTATAGGCCGGAGGATAGCGTGACAGAAGAAACCGGAGGTCATGATTGACATCCGGGAAGCCGGGACCGGTAATCTTGTCTGACATGTACCCGGCAAAGACCTCCTTGAGCCATACATCATCAAACCATTTCATCGTTACCAGGTCGCCGAACCAGATATGGGAGGTCTCGTGGGCTACCAGGGAGGCGCGTGAGAGCCTTTCATTAAGGGTGGGGGTGGCCTCGAGGAGCAGCGATGAGGCACGGTAAAAGAGTGAACCGGGGTGCTCCATGCCGCTGTACTGGAATGACGGAATGAGAACGAATCCAAATTTGTCAAACGGATACGGAATAAGTGTATAATCCTCAAGCCACCTGACAGCGTTGTAGTGCAACCTGAATATCTCACCGGCATTGTTCTCTATGTAACCCGGACGTGTTTCCCGGTGAAACATAGTCATCTTCATCCCGTCTATCTCTTTCTCAACGGTCTCGAACTCACCGGCAGCGAAAGCAAAGAGATAGGTGCTCAGGGGTTTTGTCTCCGCAAAACGGAGGGTGACCCTCCCTTCTGTCGTATCAGAAGAAACTGCCGGGCTGTTCGACATAGCCCGGTAAGAGCCGGGCATCTCCAGCTCAAGGGTGAACAGGGCCTTGATGTCAGGCTGGTCGAAACACGGGAAGGCGGTTGAGGCCCTGTCAGGTACAAAGAGGGTATACAGGTAATCATCATTCCTGTTCAGCGACATGTCACCGGCACGGAATGAGATCTCCACCCTGTTGAACCTTCTTGAAAGGATATCACCTTCAATAATTATATGTCCGTTCGTCAGTGATGCTTCAACAGATCTTCCGTTGACGGTGACCGACCGCAGATGATCGTCAGGTGCCCGGAAATCAATCACCAGCGGATGCCTCCTTGAAGTGAGGCTGAACTCAATGACAGCAGTGCCTTCAACGGGCGACTCCTTCCCTTCGTCTATGCTGAATGAGAGGAAGTACCTGACCTGGCTGACGGTCTCATTACGATAGGCTGCCAGCAGTCCCGATACCCCTTCTGCCGTATATTCTGTTTTGTCAATACGGCTGCAGGATGTAATGACTGCCAGCAATGTGGCCGTTGCAATGACCGGCAGATTACGCAATGGTTTTGTTCTCATGACCAATAGTTGAGTCTTTCAAATATAGTCAATAGTGTCTGACCGGACGGTAACCGCCTGAGGAATTAAGCAAACTGGTAAAGGGTACAACATAAGGAGCCTTAACCCCTGCTGAATAACATCAGGCAGGGGAGAATGATTATTTTTTATCTTTGGTTCAGTACCCTAAAAATGATAGCTATGAAGAGACTATTCGGATACCTGCTGCTTCTGTCGCTGACCGGAGCTGCCGGCGCAC
The DNA here is from genome assembly GCA_003250475.1 of Bacteroidota bacterium. Taxonomy (GTDB): domain Bacteria; phylum Bacteroidota; class Bacteroidia; order Bacteroidales; family VadinHA17; genus SR-FBR-E99. Next base: position 3,197 of record QKGI01000090.1, read on the forward strand.
AGCAACAGGCTGCATTCCTGTCTGATCCTGCCATTTCGCCTGACGGATCAAACATCGTATTTGTATATGAAACCGACCTGTGGGTTGTTGACAGAAACGGTGGCACGGCTCACCGTCTCACGGCTATGGCCGGAGAGGAATCTGTTCCCCGTTTCTCGCCTGACGGCCGGTGGATTGCTTTCGCATCCACCCAGAACGGAAATGCTGATATATACGTCATGCCAACAGCCGGAGGCAGCGTAACCCAGCTTACCTTTCACGATGCCAACGACTACCCGGACGGATGGTCGTGGGATTCAAAGACAATTTATTTCAACTCAGACAGGTACAATACCTTTGGTGCATATCTCGTTCCGGTAACCGGAGGAACACCCGGGCGGCTCTTCTCCGATAACTATTTTGACCAGGCACACAATGTGGTTGAGGTACCGGACAGCAACGGTAAGGAATACCTGTTCACCACTTCGTGGGAGAGCTATAGGTTCCCCAACAGGAAAAGATACAGGGGTGAGAATAATCCCGACATTGAGTACTTCAACAAGGAGTCAGGTGAATACAGGAGGCTTACCGACTGGGAGGGAAAGGATATGTGGCCTTCTGTCGACCGCGAAGGGAAGATATGGTTTGCTTCCGACGAAGCCAATGACGAGTATAATCTTTATACCTTCGAGAATGGCCTGAAGAAGCAGGTCACCTCTTTCCCGACCTCCATCCGCCGCCCACAGGTCAGTGCCGACGGCAGCTTCGTGGTCTTTGCTCGTGATTACCGTGTCTGGACTCATGACGTCAGGAGCGGTGAGAGTTCGTTATGCGACATCAATGTATGGTCAAACGAAACACTGACCACTGATATCGCCTATAGCAGCGCGGGGAAAATATCCGACTTTGATGTCTCTTCCGATAATAAAAAGATAGCTTTTGTTTCGCGCGGCAGGCTCTTTGTCTCGGATATGGCCGGTAAGTTCATCAGGGAGATGCCCACCGACAAAAACGAAAGGGTTAACGAGGTAAGATGGATGAAGGATAATGAGTCACTGATCTATACCCGAACCGTAGGTGGATGGGCTAACCTGTTTACCATTTCGGCATCAGAACCGGGGGAAGAAAAGCAACTCACACAATATGAACGGACAGTGCAGGAACTGCTGGTAAGTCCTGATGGCAGCAAGGCTCTTTTCGTCAGTGGCGACAGTCATATTGACCTTATCGATATGAAGAGCTTTAATGTAAGGGAGGTGATCACCGACGAGTTCTGGTTTGGCATCTCCCAGCCCCGATTCTCTCCTGACGGAAGGTACATACTCTATACAGCCTACCGTAACTTTGAACCGGATATTTTCATCTATGACATAAAGGATGAGAAGAGTTATACGATCACCCGGAACGGTGTCCCGGAAGAAGACCCATACTGGTCGCCTGACGGCAGGTATATTTACGTAAGCGCCGACAGGTATAGCCCCGGCTTCCCCCGCGGGGGAGGGGTGAACAAGATTTACCGTATCCCTCTTTACCGGTTCAATGAATCGCTTCGTACTGACGAGTATAACAGGCTCTTTGCCAAAAAGACATCCAGGGATAGCCTTAAGGTGGATATCAGGATAGAGACAGAAGGCATAACCGACCGCTGGGAAGCTGTCAACGTGAAGGGCAACGAGCAATCGTCACCTCATGTGTTCACTGTTAAGGGCAAGACCCTGCTTCTTGTCAATAACTCACCCAGTCCCCGCGAGAAGACGCTTACAAAGGTGGAGCTCTCACCCTTTGACCCGCCCAAGAGTACTAATATAGGCGACAAGGGCTTCAGCCGGCTGGTAATGACAGGCGACAAGTTCTATGCTCTCATGGGGGGAGATGTCTATGAGGTGAAACTCTCTGAAAACAAGGCAGATAAGATTACGCTGTCAGCATCATTCAGCAAGAACCTTCATGACGAATTTGTCCAGATGTTTTATGAGAACTGGGCTACTCTGGCAGAGCACTTCTATGATATAGACTATCACGGAGTTGACTGGAGGGGCATGCGCGCCCGGTATGAGCAGTATCTACCGCTGATACGTAACAGGGATAATCTCAGGACCATACAGAATGACATGCTTGGTGAGCTAAACTCGTCGCATCTCGGCTTTTCCAGCCAGGGTGAGGAGGCAAAGCCTTTTTTCAGGTTGCAGTCCAATGCCACAGGTTTACTTTTCAGTGACGATGATCCCTATGTCGTCACCGGGTGGGTGCCCAGGTCACCGGCCGATCTTACAGATACACCCCTGAAGCCCGGCGACAGGCTGAAGTCAGTCAACGGGGTAGAGGTGGACTATGGAGATGACCGCGAGAAAGCGTTTGCCCTGCCACAGATTGAGAAGGAGCTTACGTTGCAGTTCGACAGGAAAGGGAAGGATGTTGAGGTCACTCTTGTGCCGGTTAGCTCCTCAGCAATGAAGAGTCTATTGTATGACAGCTGGGTATCTGCCAACAGGCAATATGTTGACAGCCTCACCGGTGGCCGGGTAGCATATGTCTATATGAAAGACATGAGTTCGCAGAGCCTTGAGAAGTTTATCATAGACATGACCGGCATCGCGCTGGGTAAAGAGGCCCTGATACTTGACATACGCAACAACCGCGGCGGGAATGTGCATGACGATGTCATAAGGTTTCTTTCACAGAAGCCCTATCTGGAGTGGCAGGCACGTAACGGCAGGCGTGCACCGCAGCCTAACTTCGCTCCATCGGGCGTTCCGATAATACTTATGGTCAACGAGCAATCGCTCAGCGATGCGGAGATGACAGCAGCGGCGTTCAGGGCCCTGAAGCTGGGAACAATTATCGGTACAGAGACTTACAGATGGATCATATTTACCTCCGGGAAGCAGCTGGTTGACGGATCATTCACACGGTTACCGGCATGGGGTTGTTATGACCTCCAGGGCAATGACCTGGAGAAGACTGGAGTGAAACCCGATATTTATGTGCGTACCACGTTCGGAGATATGCAGCACCATATTGACCCGCAACTGAAGAAGGCTGTTGAAGAGGCCCTGCGAGAATCTGGAAATTGACCCTCAGACCTTCAGACTTCAGACCTTCCGACCTCAGACCTTCAGACCTCAGACCTTCAATCCGTCACCTTCACCGCCTTATCCTCGCTCTGCCAGAGGCCGTGTTTGGTACAGACGGCCATGGCGCTCAGGTTCATTGAGACCTCAGGGGCAACTATAAAGAAATCGACCTCAAAGTGAGTGGGTTTATGGCCGTTGACACCTGCTGAGTAACGTGCCTCGGCAAGCAGGGTCTCACGGTTCCACAGCTGAATAAGTCCTATGTAATGATCGTCGTCGTCGGGATGCGGGTATTCATCTCCCAGTCTTACCTTGACCATGAATTTTTCACCTCTTTTCACCATATCAGGACATATCACATGTGGCATGTGACGGTCGAGATAATCACGCATTACCTCTTTCTCTTCCTTTTCGATCTCTATTGCTTTGAATACTCGTGGCATGGCTTTTATTTTTAGTAACAATCAAGCCTCTGAATTGATCTTCTGCAATGGTAAATTTAATAAGATTTGTTTAGAGGTATCAGAAGTTATATTTTTCAAATGGTATGAAGTCAAGCTCCGAAGCAACAATATTTTCATTCACCTGTTCCGGTGTTTTGCCTCCGGGGATCACAGTATGGCAGGCAGGATGCGAGATGCAGAATCTCAGGCTGAGTTGTGCCATTGAGTACTGAGGATACTGATCAAAGATTGGCTGGCATCTCTCCAGATCCTTCAGGTAGGTTTCCAGTTTCTCAGGCGACAGGTTGAACCTGCGGTGGTCATTATCACCAAACGTCGCGCTGCGGCTGAACTTGCCCGAGAGGAATCCGAACAGCAAAGGTATCCGCACTATCACCCCGGTGCCAAATTTAATTGCCATTGGGAACAATACCTCCTCTGCCTTGCGTTCCAGAAGGTTATATCTTACCTGGATGACATCGAGAAGCTGATGGTGTCTTTCAAGGATATGCGCCTGTTCCGTCTCTTTGAACGACTGGACACTCCAACCTGCGTGCTTGATTTTTCCATCTTTTTTAAGTTTTTCAAGTGCCGTCCATGGTTCGTCACGCTCAAGGATTTCCAGGTCAGGACTGTGCAACTGCAGTATGTCAAGTGCTTCGACATTGAGTCTTTTCAGGCTCTGTTCGGCAGCAAAGACCAGGTGTTTTACAGAGTAGTCAGCATTGATAGGAGTGGTTTTATGCTCCTGTCCCCTGAACGGGTAGAAGTCGTTTCCGGCTTTTGTGGCGATGACTATTTTGTCCCTGTCTGACCGTCCGTCAAGCACCTCGCGGATCAGCTCTTCCGAGTGGCCGAAGCCATAGACGTCAGCAGTGTCTATGAATGTCACACCTGCTTCAAGTGCTGCCCCAATGGCCTTGCGTGATTTGTCATCATCCGTATTACCCCAGTCGCGTCCGCTGATGCCCCAGGCGCCAAAGCCCACTGTCGAGATGACGGGACCGTTGGCCCCAAGTTTTCTGTATTTCATTTCTTCATGAATTTGTGTTAAAGATGCACATCTGAATTTTAATAACAAACATCCATTCGCCGTTTAAGTTTGATTTACCTTTAATGCCCCTCGGGGATGTCATAAAAAAAAGAGACTGTCACATGAAGTCACAGTCTCTCTGTAAGTCAGAGCGAGCCTGTTTCAGAGTTTGCTATTAAAGGCTTTCAGATGATTTCCTGATCCAGCCAGCAGATTGTTGTAGACTGTGATGATGTTTTGCACTTCAGTTGATGAAATGCACACTTCAAGATCGGCTATATCCAGTTCTTCTATCTGCACTCCGACTTCATAAGCCCCGATCAGGGTGTTTCCTTTGGCAACCAGATCATTGTAGAGGCTCTGGAACGCAGGTGTAAATTCCCCGGCACCCATACCGGCAACGGGATCGGCAAGACCATAACCGTTGAGCAGGTTGAGAACTGCATCCATGTGCCTCTGTTCACTCTGGGCTATATTGTTGAATATTGGCATATTATACATCTCATAAAACTTGAGGTAGACATCTCTTGCCACTTTCTCTTCCTCCCGCATGTGTAACAGGTCGGTGATTTCCTGATCTGTCAGTTGTGCAGTAAAGTCGCAGTTAGTACCCTGGTCTGTTACCAGCTGATTATCCTGTCCGGTGAGACATGATTTGTTTACCGTTTCATCTGCAGCCTCGGTGCATGATGAAGAGAGAAGCGACAGGCCGAAAGCTGCAAGCGGTATTATCAGAAAGAATTTTCTTTTCATTTTGTTTCAGATTTTAATTTCGTGCAAGAAAGGGCT
>QKGI01000111.1 GCA_003250475.1 Bacteroidota bacterium
GGTCTTTGGCTTACCTGCCATGGCCATTGCCTGTGCCCTTGAGGGCTGTGGGGCGGCAGCCTGAACCCTGGCGCCCGGAGTGGCTGCATTGCGCACCTGGGAAGCCTGTGATGCAGCTACCCGTGTGTTTGCGTTCTGTACTGCGGCAGCACGTGTGACAGTTGCTTTCTGTGCAGGGAGGGCAGACCCTGAGGTTCCTGAAGATCCGCCCTGCGGCTTCGTACCGGTGATCGTCGCTGACGGCATATTCTGCGTGATAAATACTATAGGGCCCCTGTAAACCGTGAGGTTGTTCCTGAATTCCTCCAGGCGCCTGACGATCTCCTGCTGCGGCATAACCTGTACCAGCCTGTCAGCAACGCTCTGTGCCACCGCTGCTGAAGCCGCAGCGGAATAGGAAGAGGATGAGGATTGAGCCTGCTGAGCAGCAGCCAGCCTGGCCCATTTGCTCCTGGAACCGGAGACAGAACCCTCGGCCACTCCCGTAAAATAATCGGCCGACCATAACCTGACCTCTTTGAATGGTATGGTAGCATCAACAGCGGGACTGGGATTACCCACCCCGGGAAGCTTTATCATCACCCTGTCTCCTTTCTTCAGCGGCACACTCCTGGCAATGAAGATTCCTTCGTTATCAGTAGTGACACTGTACTCGCCGGTACTGTTGTCAGGATGCTTTACAATGACCTTGAGCGATCCCACGTAAGGGATGGTATCCATGCCCCCGGGCACAGAGCTGCTGGGACTAAGGCTGTGAACCTCCCCGGCAACATAATCACCCCAGGCACATGCCTCGTGTATCATCATGTCATAACCATGGTAGTCGGGCTTCTGATATTTCCAGAGTGAGTAGTAACTGTCAAGCAGGGTGAATTTCTTGGACACAACCTTACCCCCGGCCTTCAGCCTTAGGCCTACATCGGCATCAAGGGTCATGCCATCGGTGTTAACCGTTCCTTCCATCCCGCCGTTGACATACACATCAAGAGCGTTGTAGCCCTTTACCTTCAGGTTGGCAGTGCACTGGAACCCGACAAAAGCCTTCATCTGTGATGTTACATTATAATTGACGTCACACCAGCTGTCTATGGTTGAGATATTGTGTATGCTGGTAGGAATATACCAGAATGTGCCTCCCTTTGCTCCCATTGCCACGTTGACACCCTGGTGTATCTCGACCGCCAGGGTGAGCTTTCCTTCCATGGTTGCCAGGATGAAGAGACCTATCTCACACTTGCCCAGGTCAGACATCTTAATCTCAGTGCCCCATATAGGGGTCTTAGACTCCTTATTTAAAGTCATGGATGTATATATCTTCATGTCAACCTGCTCCGAGGCCAGGAAAACAAGGCGATAACCGCTGTTTTTCGAATACTTGCCCTCCACCCGCGGATTGGTCAGCTGAATGCTGCCTACAAGCGTCACCGTAAGTGAGTCATTGTCAGTTTTGTCAAGCAGGTATGTGATCGAGTCGAACCTTAGATTGACGGCATAATCGTTGTTCTTTTGCAGGGCGCTCTCCACCACGCCCTCAGCCATGGAAACGGTATTGGCCAGCGTGAGGGGCACCTCCTGCTCAGGAACCTCAATATCCTGGAACACAGCTGACAACGACGGTCTCAGCGCCATCATCTCGTTATTATCCACCGGTGCAGCCTGCAGAACAAGATCACTGGCAGGATCGATATACACGGAGTCGGGACTAGGATTGAAAGCTCCTCCCGAGAGATCAAGGATACCGTCCTGAACAAGCCTGATCCGGCTCTTCTGGGCAGGTGACAATATCCTGACATTGGGAGCAAGCTGATATCTGACGTTGTTGAACGTACCTGGCTTCTCTCCCCGGGCCATAGCCCTGGCAGCGACGGGATGAACCGTCTGGCCGGCAGGCTGAAGATCCTGTGTGGTAACCACCCCGTCAAACCTGACGGCCTCGGAGACCTTTAACGGCTGTCCGGTTAATAAGGACAATGAACACAATAGTAATACAAATGACAGAATTGCACTTTTTCTCATGAGTGTTTGATTAGAAATTCTATTTATGGGTTATTTATTGTTTATAACTGATTAAACAATCAGTTATTACACAAGCAGGCAATTTATCTCCCCGGTCGTGCCGGATAAAGATGATCCGGGCATGGTATGGGCTCCGGAGAAAGAGATGCCGCCGGAGAGGAACCCTTGTTTTGTTAATACCCTGAGCCGCTGAAATTTGAATCCCCTGCCCCGAATCACAAATTTTATTATTTTTAGGAAATTAAAACCTGTAATCATGAAAATAACAGACTACCCTACATTTAACAAGGAATGGGACAAGGATGATATCCGCAGGAAGACAAAGAAAATACTTAAGGAGATCGGGGAGCTTCAGCATAAGATGTATGCCCAGGGTAAATACAGCATTATTGTCGTACTGCAGGGGATTGATGCCTCAGGCAAGGATGGACTGACCAGGGGACTACTCAGATACTGCGACCCTGTTGGCATCGAAGTATACAGTTTCAAGAAACCCACGGATGTGGAATACGCCCATGATTTCCTGTGGAGGATCCATAACGTATGTCCTGCCAGGGGGGTGATGAAGGTGTTCATCAGGTCACACTACGAGGATATTCTTGTTCCCACCGTAGGCAAATATATCCCTGAAGATATCATTGAAAAGAGGTATGAGACCATAAACATCTTCGAGAAGATGCTTGAGGACCATGGAACCAGGGTGCTCAAATTCTTTCTGCATGTGTCAAAGGAGACACAGAAAGAGAGACTTATGGAACGCATTGAGATGAAGGAGAAGCACTGGAAGCACAAGGACAGCGACTGGGATACAAGGGAGAAGTTCGATGATTACATGGAGGTGTATGGTAATATACTCAATCGCTGCAACGAGGTGCCCTGGCATGTAGTACCGGCAGACACCAACTGGCAGAAATTGTATGCTGTAGCTACCGGGGTGTTGAAAACACTCAGGAGCCTTGATCTTCAATGGCCTGAACTTGTCACGGAGAGGTTCAAATCACTTCCCAAAGGCGGGGATACTGACAGGCCGGGGTCAGAAGTCAGGGCAAAGCATAAAAAAGAGAAAAAGGGGTAACACCCCTTTCTCTATGCTTCCTTCATCCCTGCCGGTACAGGGCACCGGGAGTAACTCTTCCTGTAAAACCGTAAGAGCGTCTTACTTCTTCTGTACTTTCTCTTTCAGCGGAACTGTCTGTGTTGTCGTACCAGCCTTTCTCGATTCAAACTTCAGGACAACATTTCCCTTTCCGCTGACAAGGAACTGGTATTCAATCTTTCCAAAGCCCGGCACCTGGCACATCTGCACCCCGGGTTTGAACTCCTTATAGGATACAAGACCCGTGTACGGATCTTGCAGCTCACCACCGCTGATGACTTTGATACCTTTACCCGTGACACTCAGAATATCCTTCGGGTATAGCTTGTTCTTGATTGTCTGATAGGTGACTGAGGGCATTGCTCCCTCATTGATGAGCCTGACCCTGATGCTCCAGAGGTCCCCTTCAATCTTCTTTACCTCAAACACATCCATGGCGACCTTTGGGGTGTACTGAGCTGCAAAGATCACCGATGATGCATTCCTGTGTACCAGCTCCTGGAGCAGGAACGGAGGTGGCATCCTGGTGCTCATCTTTGCCCATCCCCCGATCTCGATGTCTCCATACAGAGGATGTTTGTAAGGCTTCCACTCGCAGAAGAGTTCTCCCTGGGCGACATTATCATTGAACAACAGCCTTTGTCTCTCGCCTTCCGAAGGCTCTCCCGACCTCGACCGTTCTTCATCCTTCAGCCTGTCCGAACCGTTAAATGTTTCCGTTGCAGACTGGTACAGTTCACCCACGAGAGAGTATGACCCGATGAGATTATTCGTGAAATCGGTGAAGTCGCCGTATGTCGAGTACAGATCCTTCCAGCTTATGAGGTATTCATAGCCGGGAACGATCTTTTCAATGTTCTCTCCCAGGTAGTTATAAACGGAGATATCTCCCTGCGGCAGTTCGCCCGCAGCTTTGAAGGAAGGCCCGCGCAGGTACATGCCGCCTGAGTTATGAAATGCAAAGACCATGATAATATTTGGCCTTGCAAACATCCATTCGGCGATAGCCTTTATGCCTGTGCCTTCAAACGGGTAGTCGCCTGCTCCTCTCTGCACATAAGGGGGATTCCAGTTAAAGCCCCAGTTGCGGTTACCATCGACATACCCTTCACCATCCTCGTTTACCTGGCCATCGCCGTCATTATCTATACCTTCCTGTCCCAGCCTGGTCCATTCACCCTTTTCCCCCGGTTTGACGGCTATCATGAGCCTTTTGTCTGCCGGGTCGGTCCTGAACCTCCCGAGGGTGTCCCTGATCCTCATCGTGGTGATGTTACCGTCACCGTCGATATCATCGGGGCCATCCTCATCAAAGAGTCCGTCGTGGTCATCATCAACGGGTATACGCAGTCCGCGGTTTGAACTGGGAGTGTTGGCATCGGCAAAGAAATGTGCCCTGCCGTCTACATTAACCACAGGTATGATATAGAAGACGTTACGGTCTACTACTTTGGTTATATCATCCAGCTTGCCATAATAGGTCAGCAACCTGTTGGCAAGATAAAGGCATACCTCACCGGCCTGTATCTCGTTGCCATGGATGTTACCATCGACATAGACACCCGGTTTTGTAAGGGGCTCCCCTGTAGCAGGATTGTTGATCGTCAGTGCCCATATAACCCGTCCCTCTTCACTTTTACCCACCTGATCAAGGCTGGTCATTCCCGGGTAGGCGCTGTGCAGCGCTTTCAGCGCCTCAACCACCTTTTCATAACTATAGTAAAAATCAAAACGCAGCGGCACCTTCACCTCCTGGGCCTGGCTCACCATGATGGTCAGAGCCATCACTGCGGTTATCACGAATGTTCTTTTGCTTCTCATGGCTAACCTCCGATGATTATCTGTTCTGTATCGTTGCCGGCCTGGTGTGACTCCAGACTTATAGTAATTGTCCTTTTACCGGTACTCCTGATGAGCCAGGTATACCTGACGGATTTCAACCCGCCCACCACGGCGACAGGTGTTCTCTTCTTACCTGAGAGTATCTCGATGCCCTCTCCCTCCAGTGTAATGACCGCCGGTGCAGGGACCTTGTTCCTTTTTCCCATTGCCGTCGGGAAAGGCAGGGATCCTTCATTGGCAACCCAGAGCTCCAGCCGGTATACGCCGCTGCCATTGTCGGTGACCTTAACATCGGTGAGGGCCAGTGCCGGCAGTCGTTTCACCAACTCGAAGATATAGGGGATATGAAGGTCCATCAGCGAGTCAACCATCGCTGCCGGCGGTGTATTACCGGCAAAAGGAGCGAATCCGCCTATCTCCACCTCTCCGAGTGTCGGATGGTTATAGCTCTTCCATGGTATGAACCCTTTTCCTTCCAGGTAGCTGTCGGAGAACGACAGCAAGGCACTCTCCTTCGGGTCTCCTTTCTTCATGTCAGCTTTCTGACCGTTGCCTCCGGGTTTCGGCATCTGTTTCATCATCGCTGCCATCTGGGCCGGCTTCATCTGGCCGCCACTCACCATTCCCATTACCATCGATGCATTGTACTGTGCAGGTGCCCCGTTTTCCTTAAGAAAGGCTGCTATCTTCTCTTCACCCAGGCCTGTAAACTCTTCAGCCGACATCTTACCCAGGTCATCAACAGTTATGCCGCTGCCCTCTTTCTTCTCTTCCTTCACCCTGGGCACACCCCACAGGTCCATGCTGAACACCGGTAGTCCCAGGTGATAGTATGCCCACAGCTCAAAGGCTCCATCCTCCGGTTGTGCCGGATCAAACCGTTCGGCGGTGACTCCTTTCTTCTTCAGGTATTCCTTATAGTCAGAGGATATCTCATTGTAAAATGACATATCCTCCGGCAGCGGGTTAACCACTGCTCCCAGTCCCAGGAAACTGGCAATCAGGCTCTCATCGGCAGTCATCCCTGCAGGGAGCATCGGCTGGACAAGCTCGATGATCTCAGCCATGGTGAACGGGCGCGAGACATCTATCCCCAGCATTCTCCCCATGTCCTGAGGTACCCTTATGCTGTTTGAGTCAAAGGAACCCTTCCTTCCTCCCTGCGGGGGCGAGAGCAGGAAGTTTGTCTGGCCGAAAGAAAGGATCATGGCTATCTCCGGGTGCTGGAAAGCAAACTTCAGGATAGCGGCAGACTCTGGCTCGGATCCGGCATACAGACCGCTCCGGCGACCGAAGTTCCTGAAGAGATGCGGGAAATTAACATTCACATTTGTTCCTCCCGGCGGGTCCTCATTGTACTCCCCGTCACCATCGTCATCAATACCCTCGGTATAAAGCCTGTAAATCCCCTTCTCCCCTTTGGTGGCATCAGCTTTACGCATCAGCCTCGGCTCTCCCTCAACAGGCACCCAGACGCCGTCAGGAGCTTTCACCCTCATCTGGGTTATGATACCGTTACCGTCAAGATCATTGAAGCCATCCTCATCCGTCTGGTCATCGGTGTCATCGTTGAATGGCCTTCCGTTACCCGGGTCAGACCATAAGGGAGTATTGAAGTAGCGGGCATATGCATCAGGGTTGCCGACAGGCACAATGTACCAGGTGAGGCCTGACGTGTGCAAGGGGTCCTCAGCTATGCGCGTGGCCAGTGAGAGTGCGGCCTCGGTGGCAACAGGTGTTATGCCTGACATATTGGCTCCTACAAATACTGCCGGAACAGCCGTCCCCGACTGTCCTATCTCGATCATCAGCATCTCCCTGCCTCCCGGTGTGACAGCAAGCTTATGAACCTTCACCGCAGAGGGGTAACTCTTGCGCAACTGCTCAATACGGCGGTTCACGGAAGAGGGGTCACTGTATTTTTCAACTGCAAGGACCGGCCCTGTTGCGGCAAGGATAGCCGCAACAAAAAGGAAGATGCCTCGCATCAGTAGACGATACGTTATTCTCATAGACTGTACTCTTTAAGTATTGTGTTCAAACCAGAGTTAAATCCTTATTTAACCTCAATGCCGAAAAGCTCCTTATATGACTGTATAATGTAGCTGTCAAGCCATTTGTAATGCTCCATGATCTTTTCCTTCTGCACCTTTCCCCTTGCCGGCAGGGTAGCCGTCATCTCTGCTGTCTTTCTGAAAATCTCCTCTTCGACAGGCCGGAGCTTCTGCAATATACCCGTCTTTTCTTCATTGAGAAGCAGGGCCACATTCATATATTTCCCTCCTGATCCCCGGGTTATGGGGAAGAGCTGACGCTTCAGCGTCATAGCTGCGTCACAGAGAGGAGCATGCATGTTCTCCTTCATACTCACCACCTGCGGCAGGCTTTTGCCACCTGTGATCCATACCGGTACTGCCACTGTCGTGAGAGGGAAGCCGGCAAGGGTCCACATCATTGCGCCGGAAGGGTCCTCCCCTTTGGCGGCACCGACAACCAGCATAACTGAAGCGGTGGATGTGCGAGGTATAAAGTCATCAAAATTCACGAAGGTGGTTGCGGTATTACTGGCTGGCAGGTTAGCCCTCAGGTTTACCTTTGTCAGGGAATGGACCAGGTTACGTGACAGGCTGTTAAGCAGGTACTGCGGGTCAAGCCTGTCCTGGGCCAGGGCCATATTCAAAGCCTCACTGGCGGCTGCAAACCTTATATAACCTCCGCCTTCACCCACAGTGCCTGTAAATGAATGGTTGGTGCGTATCAGCAGCCCGTATGGCGCCACTGCCGGGTCATTGGCATCAATCTTCCTGAACCCGAAGTTGCCTGTCTCGTAATAGGCTGCACCACCCTCGGCATCTATCACTCCGAAGTTGGCATCAACACCTAATGGACCGAACATCCCTGTCAGCATCTTCTCAAAATCGGCCAGTGTGGCGCAGGTGGCCAGCGCCATCTTCATCACCTCTCCCTCACGGTCAGCCAGCTTTGTTGTATCACCTGTATTGTTATTGTAGGCCGCCGAGTTCATGATAGCAAAGCCGGCCGAGTTAAAGCCACCCCATACCTCCTGGCGCCATGAGTCTTTTGAGTCAACGAGCCCTATATACTGGTACTTGCCGTCAGTGAAGAAGACCAGCGCGTTATCAAGAGTGCCTGTGTCACGGTTTTTGTAAAGCAAAGGCCTGCCGTCAGGCGTGTTCTTACCGGACATAAGAAATGTAGTACATGACCAGATCTCTCCTGTCATTGCTGTAACGGCGAGGAGGAGAAAAAACGTAAAAACCTTTTTCATAGGAGTTATCAATAGTTTGGATAAAGTTATGCTTTTTTTAACCCCGGCCATTGCTGATGTGATTCCGTTAAGTTTTTTTAACCACCCTGCCTATTTTTGTCCGCCTGGGGGCGGACGTCCGGCAGTCTGAAGGTCGGAAGGTCTGAAGGTCTGAAGGTCGGGGGCGGCAGTAGAAAATTAAGATATTATAAGGGTGTGCCGCACCGGGAAGCTGCCAGGAACTAACCGGCACATTGCAGAATGAGTGGTATTGAGAAAAAAAATTGACTT
>QKGI01000081.1 GCA_003250475.1 Bacteroidota bacterium
GACTCTGCCTTCAACTATTTCCAGGAGGCGCTGAGGATCAGGGAGGCTCTTGATGATCATGCGGGGATGGCAGAGAGCTATCGCAACATTGCACAGGTACTCAGAGTGTTGAGGCGGCTGCCGGAAGCCCGTCGTTATTGCCGTATGGCTCTTGACATGTCTGATGAGACTACTCCATTTAAGACCATAGCCAATATCTACAACGAGACGGCATATCTCTACGAACTGGATAATATTCTCGATTCTGCCACTCTTTTCTATAGGAAACTAATCTCCATCTCACTTGAGAATGATTACTATCAGGGTATCTCGGTTGGTTATTCCAACCTGGCTTCGGTTTTCGAGCGTAAGGGTAACTGTGATGAAGCTCTCAGGTATAAGCAGGCCGGATTGAAGATCGATAAAGAATTCGGTGACATCTACGGCACCCTCAACTCCTATCGTGGTATTGCTGACTGCTATGCCATTATGGGTAACTTTGAAACCTCACTTATCTATCTCGATTCCGCATCTGAGATTTGTGACAGCACATGGCTGTCCGAACGCAACGGAATCGAACAATCGAGGTACTTTGCATACCGGGGTCTTGGCAACTACCGTAAAGCGCTTGAGCATTTTGAAGAATCGGTTGTTCTGAAAGACAGTCTTTTTAACGAGACAAAAAGAAAAAACATTGCAGAAATACTCACCCGCTACGAGACCGAAAAAAAGGAGCAACAGATCGAGCTTCTGAATAACGCCAACGAGATAAGAGCATCCAGGATAAGGTCACAACGAATTATAATCCTCGCAATACTCTCACTTTCCATCGCCCTCACTGTGATCAGTTTCCAGGTAATAAAAGGTAAAAACGAACGGATCGAGAGAATGGTCCTCGAGCTGAAGAATTATTTGCTGACGGTCAGAAACGACAGGCCACAGGCCGGCAATAACAGGATTTCAGGAAATATGAGGATACAGTCGCTGATGGATCAGTTCAGCTTCACCCGGCGTGAAGCAGAAATTATGTGCCTGATCCTTGAGGGAATGACCAATGAAGAAATAGCTGAAAGGCTTTTTGTCTCAACCAACACAATTAAATTCCATATTAAGAACATCTATATAAAGCTTGATGTAAAGAACAGGATCCAGGCTCTCAGGAGAGCTTCATACGATCAGTTTCCTGCAGGTTGAAAATTCTTTCCCACTCCTGTTTTCAGATTCCTTTTATCAAAACTACCCGTTAGGGTAGTACGCTGCATTTGCTCCCTGCCGAAATTTATCCCTCAAACTGATGCTTCTCATGAAGAAAAGACCCGGGTTATCAGTACAGGAGGAAAAAATTATGCTGCTCATCAAGGGAGGACTTATCAATAAGGAGATTGCTTCAGTTATGAAAAAATCACCCGACACCATTAAATACCATTTAAAAAAAATTTACAGAAAACTGGGTGCCGGCAACCGGGTAGAAGCAATAAACAAATTCAATGATACAATAAAATAAAGAATGTGATCATGAAAAAGATGATGATTCTATTAATTGCCGCTGGGCTTCTCGTAACACAGGCCCGGCCAGCAGCAGCACAGATCAAAGATCCTGTGAAAGAAGTGGAGAAAGAGGGAGAGAACAGGGTCAACAGGGGTATAGACAAAACCATTGACAAAGGGTTCGACAAGATAGAAGAGGGTATTGGGAGCCTTTTCAAGAAGGGAAAGAAAGATAAGAATGCAAAAAAGGAAGAAGCCGGGAAGTCAGAGCAGGCAGGCACACCTTCTGCCTCATCAGAACAAAAGGCAGGAGCTGCGCTTAACTGGGCCAAATATGATTTTATCCCGGGAGACAGGGTAATATTTGAAGATAATCAGACAGGTGAAGAGAACGGTGAGTTTCCCTCGCGGTGGGACCTGAAAAAAGGTGATGTGGAGATTGTAGAGTTCGGGGGAGAGAATGTCATCAGGTTTATGTCAGGTGCCAGCAGCATAATCCCTTACCTGAAAAATCCCGGCAAAGATTACCTGCCCGATGTTTTTACTATAGAGATGGACGTCTTTTTTGATTCATCGGAACAACCGGAATATATTATTGCATTGCATGACTTAAAAAACCAGACAGGCAGCGGGTTGCATTATATTGTATGCCTTCCTGGAGGTATCAGATGCCAGGGCACAGACAAAGCCTATTCCGGCCTTAACCTGTGGAACAAACAGGAAGAATCACATTGGAGACACATAGCTATCGGGTTCAATATCCGTTCCCTGAAGGTATATTTTGACGATGAGCGGCTGATAAATATCCCAAACCTCGGCTGGGACCCGACAGGTGTTACTGTCAGTATTTCAAACGCAGTAAGCCCGCAATATTTTTTCATTAAGAACATCCGCATAGCCGAAGGCGGACAGAAGCTCTATGACAGGTTCCTCCAGGATGGGAAGATTATCTCCAACGGCATCCGCTTCGATGTGAACATGGCCACCTTAAAGCCGGAATCGATGGGTATTATAAATGAAATTGCCACACTGATGAAGGAACACCCCGATATAAACTTCAGTGTTGAGGGGCATACCGACAGCGATGGAGACAGTGACTTCAACCAGACTCTTTCTGAACAACGTGCCGCGACTGTAGTCAGTACCCTCATGAAACTTGGTATTGACAGCAACCGGATGACCTCTATCGGCTGGGGTGAGTCCAGTCCTGTCGATAGCAATGCCACCCCGGAAGGCAAAGCCAATAACCGCAGGGTGGAGTTCGTGAAAATGTAAGTCAGCAGGAATTTGAAAATGTACAATCAAGGTAATACACAACAAGAATGAAGAGAATAATCATATTAGTTTTTGTCAGCCTTATGGTTCTTCCATTGTCAGGCCAGTTCACAGGCAGGATGAAATATATCTCTATGGGCAAGACCCGTACTTTCATTGTTTATTCGTCTGACGATGGTTACCGTTACGATTTTGATGAAGCCGGGCAAAAAGGAGCGCTCATAGTAAAAAGCGGCTCCAGAGACGTTATTATCCTCATGCCACAGCAAAAGATGGCCATGAAAAGTCCGTCAGACAATCCTATGAGTATGTCAAATGACCCGCTGAAGTCATTGGAGTACTACCAATCAAGCGGTCTCATGAAGGAATCCGGGAACGAGAACATAAATGGTGTCATGTGCACTAAATCGATATTGTACAACAAAGACAATCCGGAGCAGGAGATGTTCGCCATCTGGTACTCTGACCGGTATAAGTTTCCAATGAAGATGGTCAACTATATTGACGGTACAGAAAAGTCGGGGATGGAGATAAGTGATGTTAAACCATGGACACCTGACCCACGGGTCTTTGAGATCCCGGCCGGATTCCGGGTGATGGATGTTCCCGGAATACCGGACAAATAATGCCGTCATGAAGTCCAAATTTCTGCTTATCATCCTGACCTTCTTCATTACTCACGTTTCTCTCTCGTCGCAGGATAAAACATCGGCCGACTACTGGGATCAGTTGCACTATACCTTGAAATACAAGATCGAGAAGAATTTCAACGAACCCGTACATAAAGCATCGCTTGAAGAATACCTGCGATGGATCAGGCTGAAAGGAGAGGACCTCAGGGAGGTGAAAGAAGCTTTCCAGGAACTGAATGTTCTTTATAATGGTGATCCTGAAAATGAGGTGTACAAGAATTGGATGAATAAATTCTACTACCTCACCCTGAATGCCGAAGGGTCAGGCAACAACAGCGTCAATGGTGCAACCATGGTGCATATGAGAAATGAATGCGTCAGTTATTCGCCAACTATCGTGGGATATCTTGTCAGGGAAATAGGGAGGCAAATATATATGGCTGCCATTGAGGCGGGGTTTGATCCTTATTATCCGCAGGCAAGGTCAAATTGCCTGATTAATTGCGCAATAGGACTTTTGGAAAGTGACCGTTACGGATTTAGTCTTTACCGAAGCAGGGAACGGGTCTACGGATACTTTGACGAACAGGGTATCCTCAATGATGACAATCTCGATTTTGATAATATATCCTGCGTAAGAAGAGGCCGTTTTTCAGTCAATGTTGAAGGTGAGCCGGACAAAGAGCTGACATATGCTTTTGAGAATGCCGGTATGATCATGGATGAATGTGACTGGTGGGGCTTTACCGGCGAGAAGCAGGACGCAGAAGACCTGCTGACAGAATATTACAAGGATGCCCTGTGCAAAAAACCTCCTAACCCTGAAGGGCCGGGTCATAAGTTCTACCGTGAGCTGGCCGAAGGGCGTAACCTGAAAGAGGCTGTCGATTTTAACAATGGTTTCTATGGCGTACTCTACGGTAAGGTGGAAGTAGAGGAAGAAGGGGTAAAAAAACGCGCGCCCGGCGCTAAGGTGTTCTTCGAGTCTGCAGATGAAAAGTGGGAAACGACAGCCGACGAAAATGGTGAATACCGCTTTGAAAAAGTCATCATGCACAAATACTGCTCCCCATTCCATATATGGGCAGAATACAAAGGCGACAGGGTTGACGATGAGTTCAGAGGCACCCTCGAGGAGCCGAACACGAATGCCATTCGCCTGAAAAACCTTCTGATAAAGTCAACAAAGAAATTTGAATGGCACGGACGCCTTACAAGTGAATACTCAAAAAGATTTCTCTGTAAATACTTCATCGGGGAAGACAAGGGTGGTCAGGTTGAAGTAAATAACAATTGTACACTAAATGCTGACATGAACCTGTCTGTTGACAGAATAATCTTCCCCGGCAACGGTCCCGTGGCAAGAATAGGAAAGATGGAAGCTTCAGGTGTCTTTACTGTTAAGCTCGACAATAATGAGGAGGAATTTATTGCCGATATCCACAGGATAAGCCGGACCAATGCCAGCCAGACCTTCAATTTCCCGTTCCACTTCACAATGGTTATCCAGAGGAAAATAAATGAAGACCCGAAAGCTATGATGGAGAGATTTGAGCAACTGGCAAGAACCGATCCCATGCAATTGATACAGGAAATGAAAACTATGGGAGCGGGTGATGATGAGAATGACTCTGATAACATAGAGATTTTGCTGGAGATAGGACCGGCAGGACCATTACATGTTACTGCCACGCACATCGAGGAATCGGAAGACGGGAACAGGCACACCTCTGATTCCAGTGAACTGACAAGTGAGATGATAGCCGTGAAGCTTACCGGGACATTCCGCACAAGGAAGGACGGGACTGCTGAGATCACAGCATCCTATGACGATACAATATACCTCCCAAACGGATTAATCTCTGACTGGGGCTGCCCCGATATCTCGGTTAATATCAAATGTGAACTGATGCTTCTTAAAAGAAAGACCAATTAGAGAAATAAGATGTATGCCACTACAACAGGGCTCAATATTAACTGAAGCTAACATATAGAGAACATGAAAAAACTGCTTACAGCTTTAACAATTACTTCCATATTATTACTTCTTCCCTCCTGTGAGAAAAAAACAGAGAATCCGTTTATCGGAAGCTGGGAGAACAGTGAGATAACCACATACGGTTCAGTTGTCACTACCCTTACTTTCAGGGCTGACATGACCATGACATTCCTTATGGTTGTGACTGTTAACGATCAAAGCACTCCCTCAATCACTGATTATACTTATTCTTTCAGTGACTCGCAGATCACAGTGAAAGCAGAGGGGAACCCGGAGGAGACAACAGATTACATGATAAGCGGCAACTCCCTTGTATTGTCATTCGGAGGAATGGGCCTCACCACTTTTACTAAAATATGACCGGCACCATGCCTGCCATTGGTTTAAAACTGTTTGCAGATGAGATTAGGATATGTAAGAACAAGAAAACCCGGTAATGCAAATCCAATTGCCCTGGGGATAATATTTGCGATAGCAGGAGGAGGTATCTTCTTTCTCTTTGCCCTTCCTCCGCTGCAATATTCAGCTGCATCCAGGAGCTGGCCGACGGTGCCCGGCACAATTACGAGGTCCGAAGTTAAAGTCCTGAGAAGTGACGGCAACACTCACTACAATACTGATATCGCTTATTCCTATTCTGTCGGGGGAAAAGAGTATTCCTCTTCCGGCATCACCATAGGAGACTCTCCTCTTGACAACAATGTCACTAAGGCTAAACGTCTTCAGTCAGAATACTCTGTCGGTAAGGATGTCACTGTTTTTTATGATCCGGAATTGCCGGAATCGGCGGTGCTGCAGCCGGGCTCTAAAGCCGGAGACTATATGCTTGCAGGGATTGCCATGATCTTTATTCTGGTGGGACTCATTTCTGTCTTACAGGGTATAAAAGCCAGGCGACGTGACGTAAAAGCAGAGAATGTGTCATTATAATTTCACCGATAATACCTGAATCATATGAAAAGAATAGCGTTACACAAAATTCTCGCTGCAGCCATTCTGGCACCTGCCTGTTTGCTTATGTCAGCTAACCTCTTCTCCCAGGAAACTGAGAAGGATCCCCTCTACAGTGCAACAATCAGAGCAGACACGGTAGAGGTGAAAAAGGCACTGGCAGCAGGAGCCGATATCAACAGGCAAAGCAGCAACGGATACAGTGCACTGATGTGGGCCTGTAGCTGGGGTTCCCGTGCCGGTTATTCTGATGTGGCAAAATATCTTATCAATGCAGGGGCAGATGTGAATATCATTGCCAATGACGGCACCACGGCACTGCTTGAAGCAGCTGAATGTTCGCAGGAAATATCTCTCATGCTCCTTGAAAAGGGTGCCGCTATCACAGCCTGCAGGAATGACGGAAGAGGAATATTTACCAGTTGCATTTTTGGCATACTCATGGGCAAGGTTGGCATCGATTTTGCCGAATTCCTTTTAACAAGTGGTGCCGACATTAATGAGGCTGCCACCTCGGGCGAGGTTGCAGGCTGGGCTGCAATTCATTATGCCGCAAGCAATGGTCATACCGAACTAATACAGTTCCTAATAAAAAATGGTGCAGACGTAAATGCTACTACAAAAGATGGCAAAACCCCACTTTCAATAGCCACTGACGGCGGGTATACCGCCATCATTAAAATTTTGAAAGCCGCCGGGGCTAAATAAGTAACCAAAACCCTCCGTCATTAATCTTGAAAGGAGACATTCTCTTGATATATACAATAGGATATCTTTTTGTTCACAAAAAGGGACCGGCCGGGCAGAAGAAAAAATGCAGTCTCACCCCATAGATTTATATCCCTGATTATGACCAAATTCATTTGACATTTTCAAATCTTTTTTTATCTTTAAATGCTCCTTGACTGATCGTCATTCTCATCCCTGCCAAAATGGTTTCTTCCATGGACCATTGGTTATTGTTCGTGATTTTTTTATAAGCAATTGCATCGACTTTTTATTCTGCAATGCAATATGCAAATGAAATTCCTTACTGTCTTTTCAGGAAATTCTCAGGAAACCTGGAATAATGCTCATTGGATCCAATCATGAATAAAGAAACTCCAACTTTAAAAACTATTGCCGCAATTCTTTGTATCTCTCTTCTGGCTTCAGGATGCGCAAGTAGTACTGTGCTGCGGACAACACCATCCGATGCTGACGTTTATGTACAGAATCAAAGGGTTGGAAAAACCCCGTATACGTATTCCGACAGAAAATTAGCGGGATCATCCACCCTCATCTCATTTAAAAAAGAGGGATATGAGGACTACGTCACCACTATCAGAAAGGATAAAAAGCTAAATGTGGGAGCCCTCCTTTCAGGCATTTTAGTCTATCCCTTGCTCTGGATACTGGGTTATGGTGAATCTTATACCTTTTCTCTGGAAGAAGCTGAGATCCTGCCGGAACCAGTTGCGCCTTCTGTCCGTGCAAAGGAAGAAGCAACGGCCCCTGCTGCTCCTGTAAATGATATTACGGGTTCCATAAAGCTTCCAACAAGCTCAAAAGTTGAAAAACTGCTGTCACAGGACCAGGTTGATAAAGCGGTAGAATATGCTGAAGATCAGGAAGGAACTTTTCAGGCAGGCTGTTACTATGCAATCGCTCTCTATTATCTTGATAAAAATGATTATTCAGACGCGGAAAGCTTCTTCAGTAAATCCGGAAAAATCAATGAGGGTTATGTCAGAATAGCGGAGGAATTGATGCGGGGAGAGAATGCCGACTCGACATTAGTTATCGACGAAAAGAAGATAAAGACCTACCTGGAAAAGGCATATGGCAGCGAAGAGGAGATCACAGGTAAAATGGCAGCATGCTATGAAAAATATGCTGATGAGAGCAAAGAACGGCTTGCCCTGGCGAAAAAGCTGAAGGATATGGGTATGATATCTATGTCAAGCGGTGGAAAGACTGTAAGCATAGAGAGGTCTCTTTGGTTATCACAGTCCCATACCATCTTTTATCTGAATTCAGCTATCGACGCCTATGAGAAACTGGGCGATACTGACAAAGCAGAGGAACTGAAAGTTGAGAGCCAGGCGATATCTGAAGACCTGATCAATAATCTAAGCACCCAGCATAATATTGTGGCTGAGAGCAGTGTAAATGCTCCCCCGGCTATCAGTGAAACAAAGAATATCACCGCTTTGGTTTTTGAGGCGAAACTGGTTGCTGAAGATGACCGTGTAATAATTCGCATTGACAGCATTGTAAGAACTTCCACACAACCACAAGACCTGGTGGCAGCATTAAAAGCAGGTAATTCCAGCTTAAGTACCAGACCGGCAAGAAATGCCGATTATGTTTTAGTTTTCTTCAACAAAACGTTGAAGAAAGAACTCAATCTCACCTCCAGGGAGCAGGAACTGGCCAAAATAAGCCTGTCGGATCAGTCGGGGAAAAATTACACGATAATTCTGGAAAGAGGGCATAACTATATTAAAACTCCCGGCGGCAGTCAGATCTGGTTTAATCCTGACTTACCCTTATACCAGGGTATAAGCCAATTGGAAGGTTACGAAGGTGTAATAATCGACTATAGCTATATGATGTTCTTTATGCCAGCAAGTACAACTCCGGCCCGGCTGAATTATGTCTATAATTTCAAGAATGATAAACAAGACAGGAAGCCTGGCACAAGTGTGTTGACCATGAACCTCTTGCAGTAAATTCTGCTTAATACCCTGCCTGAAATAGTATGTTTCATATAACTCCTAAACCTAAACCACATGCCCATGAAAACATTTACCAAAGTTTTCCTTGTTATGCTCCTGGCAGCAATAATGACCTTTTCCTGCTCTGTAAAGAAGTATACCGTCAATCCTTCATTCTATTCCTCCGGGTCTGACCTGGGACTTATCCTTGTGACAAATGACATAACCACAAGGAGGTCAGGAGGAAGTGCCATAGGCAAAGCCCTGATAGATTATCACAAATATGATGCTCCGCTTGAGGCGGTCGATCAAAAACTCGATCCTGAGAGGAAGTTCAGGAGAATGTACCTTGGCCTGTTTGAGTCAAAGGGGAAAAACATAATACAGGTTGATGATCAGTTTAACAGGGACCAATTCACCAAATTCGAGGCTCCTGATAAGAGCAGAGAGTATTTTGAATATGATCTCAGGCCGTTGAAAGATAAATACAACGTTGATGAATTGATGATTGTTACTATTGACTACGGCCTGAACCAGAACTATTCCGGCGCCTTTGAGGCAGGAAAAGGAGGTTACTCCCATGTTGTCTCCAGTATTATTGATCTCAATAACAACTCTATCGTATATAAGGGTGAGACCTGGGGTAACGGCAAACTGAAAAGCGGCTGGGATACACCTCCCGATTATGAATACCTGAAGGAAGCCATTGACGCAGCTATCAACCAGGCAGTTGAAACCGAAAAAAACAGATACTGAAATGAATAATAACGAACGTGCCAGGTACTTACCGGCTGTTTTAGCATCCGTCCTGCTGGTATTATCCACTTCCTGCGAGAAATACGCTGACGGACCGGAAATAGGATGGGTATCCGGATCCTCAATATCATACAGCTATAGTGGTGGAGCACTGTCGGGGTTCACTGCAAATCTGAAATTTACTGTAACAGATGGTACTTCAGGTGATATAAAAGTAACCGCCGAGCATAATGGTGATAAGAAATCATGTGTGGCATTTGTGGAGCCGGGTGAAGAATATACAGCCAGAGTCTCATGCTCTGTCAGCAGTGATGGCGCAACAGGAACAATTACAGTAACCTCTCCCAGTGCCTCTGAACCTTTTACCGTTAGATCAGAATACAAAGTAATAATCAAGGGTATCTCAATTAATTAAGAAGTAATGACGAAACATAAAAACACACTGTTGCTTGGTGCCTTAGCATCCATCCTGCTGCTATTATGCACCTCCTGCGAGAAATACGCTGACGGACCGGAAATAGCCTGGCTAACAGGCTCAAGTATAACATACAACTACAGGAGCGGTGTTATAGCAGGATTTACCGCTCACATCAAGTTCGAAGTAACAGATAATACCTCAGGTGAGATACAGATCACCGCCAGGTATGACGGTGAGGGAAAATCATGCACCGGCTATGTTGAACCCGGGAAGGAATATAAGGCCGTCGTCGTGTGCGGTATCTCATCAACACCCGTTGAAGGGAAAGTAATTGTGGACAGTCCTACGGTATCTGACCCCTATACTATCGAAACTGATGTCAAAACCGGGGTAGCAAGCATTTCCATCGAGGAACTGTAAAAAATTAAACTAAATAAAAAATCATATTATGAAAAACTCATTAATACTTCTATTTGTAATAATAGCTACGATATCTGCAAGTTGCGGCAAAGACAAAAAAGAATGGGATAAGGTAAAAGCCGGCAATGACATCACCGAGATGGAAAGTTTCCTGAGTAATTTTCCGAAGAGCCAGTATTTTGATTCTGTGCTCTTAATGATCGAATCGCGGATTTACGAGCAGTCAGTAAAGAGTAAGTCCAGATCTGGGACTTTTGATGAATACGAAAAGATAGTGACAGCATATCCATCGCTAAACAAACTCACCAATGCTGTTGAGAAAACAGAATATCTTAAGCTTGAAGCAGATACTATTGAAATTCACGGGAGGCTGGTGAATGATGATGATCAACCTGTATCAGGGAAGGCAGTCGTGGGCTGGCCGATCAATGACCAGGGCAACGCAACCCTTTCGTTTGAAAATGGCAGGATAGCCAATCCAAGGGGATTTTCTGACAGTACCGGAAATTTCGTGCTAAGGGGCCACCGGTCTTTTATTTTGAAAAATAATGAATTCATCCTTGAGGTAAACGGTGCAAACATAATAACTGAAGAAGGTATACCCGTATCCATAAAAACTGATAGCACCAACCGGGTTATTGATGTTGGCGAAATAACTGTAAAGTAAGGTTTCCGGAAGATATCATTCTTGTGTTTCCTGTTTAGAAGCGTTTCCATCAGTATGTAAGAATGATGGCTATACCTGGATCGATTTCATGGTTGTATCTTTGGTGGTGACCCTTATTATAAAATCAAGGTATGAATAAATTTTCCCTGCTTTTTATGGCAATTTTACTGGCTTCCTGCTTAAATACCTCCAAAAAAGCAGGCAGATATGACCTCTCTTCGTGGCCCGAAGGAGCAACACCTGAGGAAATTGGTTACTGCCTTACGGAAAGGTATCTTTCAACCCCACACAAGAACAGTGGTGATGTCAGCTCAACAGATACACCGGTGCAAATAGTCTATTCAGAAGCCTGCACCTGGCTTGGCAGCCTATGGTTTGCCGGTGTTACCGACAATGATGATCTCCTGACCAGGCTTGAAGCACGCTTTTCTCCTCTTTTTAATGACGAGAATAGCCTGTTGCCTGCACCTGACCACGTTGATAACAATGTGTTCGGGGCAGTGCCTCTTGAATTGTATCTTCTTACAGGAGAGTCAAAGTATCTTGACCTGGGTCTGTTTTATGCCGACACACAGTGGATTGTGCCCGACAGCGTTACAACAGCTGAGAAGAAATATGACGACAGTGGATACTCATGGCAGACCCGCATATGGATAGATGACATGTTTATGATCACTGTCCTCCAGGCACAGGCCTACAGAGCGACAGGCGATCTTCGATATATTGACAGGGCAGCCAGGGAGATGATATTTTACCTGGATACGCTGCAATTGGATAACGGACTCTTCTACCATTCACCGGAGGCTCATTTCCAATGGGGCCGGGGAAACGGATGGATGGCAGCAGGCATGACCGAGTTACTGCGCGCAATGCCCGAAGATCACCCTGACAGACCGGCCGTGATGAAGGGCTACCATAAGATGATGGCATCACTGCTTCGTTATCAGGCTGATGATGGCATGTGGCGGCAGATCATTGATGATCCCGGCTTCTGGAAAGAGACCTCATCAACAGCAATGTTCTCCTATGCAATTATTACCGGGGTGAAAAACGGATGGCTCGAAGGATCCACATATGGACCGGCAGCACGGAAAGCATGGCTCTCGCTCGTGACCCGTATCAATGACAATTCAGACGTCACTGAAGTATGTGAAGGTACGGGCGCCGGAAACGACCGTAACTATTATATGAACCGGAAAAGGAACACGGGCGACTTCCACGGGCAGGCCCCTGTGCTATGGTGTGCTACAGCCCTGCTCAGGTAATTATTCGGGAACCCTGCTTCCCCATTACAGAATTGCTAACTTTGTCTTCATGGAAAAACTAAATTTGTTTTTTGCACAGATAAAGGATATAAGCCTCTGGCAGAGGCTCTTCCAATGGAGGAAGATCAGGAACCTCAGCTTTGACGCTTACGAGGAGTTCAGGTCCCTCCAGAAGGAATCGGAAGCAGGAAGGGATAGTATTGAAAAACTCAGGAACCGCATTACTGAGATTTCTGCACGTAACGAAAACCTCTCGCAGAAGACAAGAGACACCGAGATTCTCTCAGCACGCAAGGATGCTCAGCTGGAGGAACTAAACGGCCGGATAAGGGAATATTCGGGTATCATTAACGAGCTGACCAAAAAGGTGTCGTCCTTCGAGGCTTCCAAGGAAGACAATGTAAAAAACTATAATGAGAACATTGCACGGCTTAACCAGACCAAGGACAGCCTTGAGGCAGAAAGGAAGAGACTGAATGACGACCGGGTCCGGGAAGCAGAGGAACGCCTTGAAAACATGAAGAGGCAATGGGCCGAACACGAAGCCGATGTAAAAAACAGTATCATCAGGATCTGTGATATTAACCATGTTAACTATATCGAAAAAGTCCCTTTCAGGGGCAACCCGGACAACACCATTGAGATCAGCGGTGAATATATCATCTTCGATGCAAAGAGCCCGGCAGGAGATGATCTCTCCAACTTCCCCACCTATATTAAAACACAGGCTGATAACCTGAAAAAATATGCCAGCCAGGATAACGTCAAGAAATCGATATTCCTGGTTGTTCCCACCAACACTATTGACAAGCTGAAACAGCTTACATACAGGCTTGGAGATTATGATGTGTTTGTGATAACAAGGGACTCACTGGAGCCGGTGATCCTCTCCCTTAAAAAAATCGAGGAATATGATCTTGCCGATAAACTCAGTCCTGAAGACCGCGACAGTATATGCAGGATCATAGGTAAGTTTGCCCATACCACGAAAAGAAGAATACAGGTTGACCAGTTCTTCCAGCGGGAGTTCATTGACATCGTGCTGAGGAGTGAAAAAGATCTGCCTGAGGATATCCAGAAGCAGGTCATTGAGTTTGAAAAGTCAGAGAAGCTTAATCCGCCGACAGAGAAACGTGCAAAGATCATCTCTATCGACGAACTGCAGAAGAAGAGCGAGGAAATTGAGGCTGAATCGGAAGCCCGTAAATTAAACCTTCCGGAGGAATCGGAAGAATGAGAGTTAATCCATGCGCAGAGAAAAAGACTTCATAGGGGAAAAGGAGCTTGAGGATGATGTCCTTTACGGCATACATTCGGTAAGGGCGTGCGAGAATTTCCCTGACCATACCTCTTTCCATCAGGAATGGTACCGGGCTATGGCTCTCACCAAGAGAGCCTGTTACCTCACTGCTGCAGATTTCTTTTCCGAAGCGGCACAGCAGTATGATCTCGTTAAGATGAATGTGAAAGTTATCACCCCTGACAGACTTTCCGCTCTTACTGAGGCTGCTGCTGAATGTGAGGAAGGGAAACACTTTGACCACTTCATCATTCCCGGCATATCGGGCGGAGCAGGTACCAGTATAAATATGAATGTCAATGAGATAGTAGCCAATCGCGCGCTTCAGCTGCTGGGACACCCGCCGGGGAGTTATGATATCATCGACCCTATTGACGACGCCAACATCTTCCAGTCGACCAATGATGTTGTTCCTACTGCGCTGCGGATAGCTGCCATGCGGCTGCTTCTGGATCTTGAGAGCGCCATTAACGAGCTCAGGGAGGCATCGGAGGCCCTTGAGAAAAGATACCGCAATACCCTTCGCCTATCCTATACCCAGATGCAGGAGGCTGTCCCGTCAACTTACGGTCGTCTGTTCAGCAGTTACAGCGATGCCCTTTCACGAGACTGGTGGAGAGTGTCAAAATGCCTGGAACGCATCAAGGTGGTCAACATGGGAGGATCTGCGATAGGCACTTCGATAACCGTCCCGAAGTATTTTGTGGCAGAAGTGGTACCGAGACTGCAGCTGCTCTCCGGCCTGCCGGTGACAAGAGGAGAGAACCTTTCCGATGCAACCTCCAACCTTGACCCGCTGGTAGAGGTTCATGCCATCATCAAGGCACATGCAGTAACCATGGAGAAGATGGCCGGCGACCTGCGTCTTCTCGCTTCCGATATTAACAGCACTCATTCTCTCAGGATACCGAAAAAACAGACCGGCAGTTCGATTATGCCGGGGAAGGTGAACCCGGTCATACCGGAATATGTAATAAGCTCTGCTCACCGTGTATACAGTAACGATCAACTGATAACAGGTCTCTCTGCACAGGGATGCCTGGAGCTGAACGCTTATATCCCTGTCATAGGGCATGCACTGCTTGAGAGTCTCAAGCTGCTTATTAGTGCTGACCGTTCGGCAGCCATCCACCTTCTGGATGCGCTGGAAATAGACACAGGCATTTCCGAAGATGCCGTGATGGACAGCCCCTCAGTGGCAACCGCCCTGCTGCCCTTCATCGGCTATAAAAAGGCTGCTGACATCGCTGAGCTGATGAGGACAGAGAAGCTTGACATCATTGAAGCAAATGAGAGACTTGGCTACCTTGAGCCTGACAGACTGAAGGAGATACTGAAGCCTGAAAACCTGGTCCAGGGAGGCTACCGGCTGAAGGATATTGGAAAATAACCCGGTAATGAGTGCAAAAGGAAGAGACAGTAAACCCCATGTGGGAATTTTCGGTAGAAGAAATGCCGGCAAGAGCTCACTCATCAATGCGCTTGTTGGACAGGAGATAGCCATTGTTTCGGATGTGGCTGGCACAACAACCGATCCTGTAAAAAAAAGTATTGAGGTTCATGGCCTGGGACCGCTGATTTTTATTGACACGGCAGGCATTGACGATACCGGAGAGCTGGGGCAACTGCGTATCAGAAAATCCCTGGGCACCCTCAACCTTATCGATCTTGCTATCCTGGTTCTTTCCGGTAACAGCTTCGATGAGTCCGAACAGAGACTGGTAGAGGAGTTCAGGAAAAATGATATTCCATTTGTACTTGTACACAACAAATGTGACATCACCCCTGTGGCTGACAGCCTGCGTGATGAGGTCCGGAGTCTTACAGGCCGTGAGATAACAGAGTATTCTGCTCTTCTTCCCGGGAAATACAATGCCGGCCTGTTGCGCGTCATCAGGGAGAACATGCCCCCCACAGTATTAAAAAGCAGGGGCCTGATAGGTGACCTTGTGGGTCACGGTGACATCGTATTACTGATCACTCCCATTGACATAGAAGCGCCGGAAGGCAGACTGATACTGCCTCAGGTCCAGGTTATACGTGACGTGCTTGACAACGACTGTACAGCCATTGTTTTAAAGGAGCGCGAGGTGGACTCTTTCCTGCGTCGCACAGGGATAAAACCCAAACTGGCCATAACAGACAGCCAGGTTTTCCTGAAAGCTGATGCATCTATTCCCCGTGACATTCCGCTGACAAGCTTCAGTATTATCCTTGCAAGGCAGAAGGGTGACTTTGAGCAATATCTCAAGGGGACTCCGAAGATTGGGGAGCTAAAAGACGGTGACCGCATACTTCTGCTTGAATCGTGCACCCACAACGTCTCCTGTGACGACATCGGAAGAGTGAAGATCCCGCGCTGGCTTACCAACTTCACAGGTAAGAAACTCGTTTTTGATACCGTGGCAGGCCTTGACAACTTCCCCCGGCCTATTGAAGAATATGCCCTTGTAATACAGTGTGGCGGGTGCATGGTTACTCACCGTCAGTTGATGAACAGGCTCAGGGAACCAAAGAAACACAATATCCCGGTTACAAATTACGGGATGGCCATAGCATATGTCCACGGGATCTTTCACCGGGCCACAGAACCATTTACCGGAGGCACAAAGAAGGCCGGTGATCTGCTGTAACCACCGGCCTCCTGACCTGATTATTCTCCTCCGGATTTTTTTATGATCCTTCTCCCGTTCCTTTCAGATAGGTATCAAGGAATGCGAGTATACGTGAATAAGCTTTAATTTCATTCTCCCTCTTCACGAAGCCGTGACCTTCATCCGGGAAAACAACATACTCGACAGTCACGCCACTGGCTTTAATGGCCTCAACCATCTCGTCTGATTCTACCTGGAGCACCCTTGGGTCATTGGCCCCCTGCAGTACCATAACCGGATTTATGACATTCTCTCCGTGAAATAGCGGGGAGATATTGTACAGCCTGACGGAGTCGGCAGAAAAAGGATCACCCATCTCGGTGTAAAGCGCATCACGGAATGATGCCCAGTATGGTGGTATGGACTTAAGGGTGCGAAGCCAGTTTGTTACGCCAAAGAGGTTGACACCTACCTTGAACTCGTTGGGAGCAGATGTCATGGCAGCCATCGTCATGAACCCGCCATAGCTTCCACCGATGATCCCTATTTTTGCAGTATCGATGTAGTTCTGGCTCTGCAGCCACTTCTTTCCCCAGATACAATCCTTCAGGTCCTTGTCACCATGATTCCTGTCATCCATCTTGTAGAAGCTCTTGCCGTAACCGCTGCTGCCACGGTTATTCACCGCCAGCACGGCATAGCCATGGTTGCTGAGGTACTGTATAACCGGATTATAATACATCATCGACTGACCGCCAGGGCCACCGTGTACATATACAAGGGCAGGCACCCTGCTTTTTTTGGTGGCCATAAGCGGCTTATAATAGATTGCCGGTATCTCAAGGCCGTCAAAAGAGGGATAGCGTACAACCGTGGCATCGACGAGATCGTCAGGGTTGATGTCTGGGTTCATTGTGCTGGTAAGACGCTTCATCTCCTTGCCTCCAAACTCATAGAGATACATGTCTCCAGGGGTTTTCGAAGTGCCCAGGTTGAGTAAAAGATATTTTTCACTATCAGAAATAGCCAGGTTGTTGATGTTTGCACCTGCAATCTCCGGGTAGGTAACATCCTCGCCTGTCGACAGGTCGGTGATCTTGATTTGTATACGTGCATCCTCATTGATGCCGATGATCCTGTATCTGTCGTTTTCACTAAGCCAGCTGCCAATGACATCCCAGTCAGTTTCATAGACTATCTTGCGCTCCCCGGTGGCAATCTCATATTGCACAAGGTAGGTAAACTCCTTACCTATATCGGTGGTATAAAAGAAATAAGCATTGTCACTGGTGAAGCCTGAGGCTGAGTATGAACCAGGCTTGTCAGCTTCTGACACTTCGGTAGTGATTCCTGTGGTCCTGTCGAACAGAAACAGCTTATTCTCGCTGGTAGTTATTGATTTTATCGTTGCAATGATATTCCTGTCCCTTGTTGATCCGGCATAGTCAAGGCCCTCGGTGTTCTCCCAGATCATCTCCTCCTTCCACTCTCCTACATTCATCTTATAGAGGTCGAAGAACTGCGGATCACGCCTGTTCGACAAGAAGTACATTACTTTTTTGTCCTTGCTGAACCCATTGAATGATGCTTTAACAGCATCGCCCGGGGTCAGGTCCGTTGTCTTACCATCTTCGTCAAGCAGGTAAATGTGGTCATTCTCATTACCACCCTTATCTGCCGAGTAGAGGATCTGATTCGTTCCGTACACATAGTCAAGTGCAAAAAGCGATTCTGTTTCAGAACTGGTGACTGCTCTCCTGGTGCTGTCACTGAAGTTGATCTCAAAGACATTGTAAATACCGGTCTCATTGCTTGTGACAAGTATTTTTGTCTCGTCAGGTGAGAAAGCGGCAAAACGGATGTTAATGTTTTTGTAGAACTGTGCGATACTGTACTGGTTGATTTTCCTGACTTCCTTTCCCGTGCAGGACACAAGCAGGATAACCGAAATGAGGTAGAGAATTTTCTTCATAGTATATCTGTCTTGTTATGCTTAAAAGACTGAATTATAACGCGAATGCTGCAGCCAGGGCTTCAGAAAGCAGAGATAAAGCCAAGGCTCGCTTTAGCGTAAGGGCTGCCTGAGAAAATATAGGTAGATTCAGCGACAACACGTACATTTCTGCGCAACAGATATCCAAAATGAAGGGTGGCCGATTGATAATCAAACTGGTCAAGCTGTGACTCAACAAGGTTAACAAGCCCCGTCAGATAGAATTTGCTCATATCTCCCTTTGGAGCATAAATAACCTCGGCAAACCCACCCCTGGTAGCAACATCTGTCAGTGCCACTTCAGCGTCACTATCATATACTTCCGAGTCTGTCCTCCATACATATTGCATGTTGATCATCAGTCTCCCGTCAATATTTATCGCCAGGTCCGGTCCATACATTTTCATTTCACTGATGTATGGGTCAGGAGCATGATTACTTATCACCTCTTTTCCGGAGTACCCGAAGAAGCCCACAGAGATGCTTTTCCCGATAGCCTGGTTAATTCTCAGCATAAAATTCTTGTATTTGTCCTTGTCGAAGAGGTAGCCCTCGCCCGCCTCCCCTATTCCGCAGCCGTTAAGTATTTCACCGACGATAGTTGTACCGGTAGAGAATCCCCTGTCAAACATTATCCCCCTGTCATACTTCAGATCTACGGAGGAGTTATCAGGTTTGATACCATAGATCATGTAAGGTTCGAGTGTCAGGCGCAACTCTCCCTTGAAAAGTGGATCGGAAGCCTGGAACTGACCTATAAAAAAGTTAATGCCTGAGTTGAATGCATCAGAATACATAAGGAAAGCGTCCTCAAGTCCTGCAATATGCCCACGTTCATTCATCAGGAAATAGAAATAATATGACAACTTATCGGACAGTTCACCTCCGGAAAGAATCTTAACAACGAAGGGAGAACCGAAATCGACAGTACCTTCGTTGTTAAAGTTGGCAGTGGCAAAACCGTCAATCCTGATTGCAAGAGGAAGCTCCCTGAAGAGGGACAGCCTGTCGTCACCAGTCTGGACAAAATACCTCGGTGATTCGTACTCTGTCATTCTGAATCCCGCACCTGCAAACTCGTCGCCGAAGTCTTTTAACATCGGCATGCCTGGAGAATGACACACCTGGCAGCTTATCTGGTATTTCCTTGCGAAAGCCGGAATGGCATCAGCCTTCTTTGCCGGCAGGAGTAACACAGCAACCGCAGCCAGGAAAATTATCCTGGCAAATGTTTGTCTTTTCATATCTATCACTTTTTGTTTCAGGGAAGTATTTCAACTCTTGTGGAATGTTCATTCACCATTACTATTGCTGACTCTTCAGAAGGCACTTTCAGAAAGTCGGCTACCGGCTTGACCAGAAGCTGATAATTCAGAACAGCATGGACAGTCATTTCTCCGGGAGCGGCTTCATAAGGTATTTTGAAGGTAAACTTCTCAACCTTCGTCTCCCTCGGGCCGATACGGTAATCTACTCCCTGTGAGTAAGTGTTCCACTGCATTATGGTCATATTGCCATCTTCATCAAAGTATGGTTTTCTGAAAATCCTGTTACCATAAGGTATTCCGTCACGCTGAACACCTTTGAAATCCTCGATGCCGAGAGGCACTCCCATATCCTGATATGCAAGGTAGTCGCCGGAGATTGTATATTCCTCGCCCTCAAAGCCCTTCTTATCCACATTCAGGTGATAGACATTGCCTTTGGCATCAGTAGCATCAACATTGAGCCAGGCTATACGGTCTTCAACTGATCCGGTCGGGAACTTATGGCCGGTTTTCTGATTGAACAGGGCAACCGTAAACACGATATTCTCGCCGGGCTCTGCCAGGCGGATATCAGGTTCTATGCGCAGCTCGATGGTACCCCTGACCTTGCCCGGATCATGGGCTCCGTGGAAAAGATGCAGGCGGGCATCCTCGTGCTCCTTACCCATAAGAGCTAGTGTATAGGGTCCCTTTGGCATATGGCAATCCTGGCACCGCACACCCTCAGCCGCATAAGGTCCTTCTTTCCACTCAAGCTGTGTACTCTTGACCCATATGCCGTAAGGATTCATTTCATTATGACAATTTCCGCAGAATTCCGTTGTCCTGAAGAAATCATTCTGGATGATTTTATGTGCCGGAGATTGTATCTGGGGTTCACGGCCGCTATACTTGGTACGGCCGGGCACAATATAATAGCTGAAGTTCACCGGCGGATCGGCCTGTGCCCTCTGGGTCAGGTGACATACCTCACATGACACCGACTCATTGGCCATACTCTTCTCCTCGGGACGCGGCGGAGGGAAAACGCCGCCTCCCATAAAGGCAAGAGGCGTGTGGCAACCGTTACATCCATCAACGGGATCCTTGAGAGAGGGCTTTGCGGCTGCATGAGGTACCGCCAGGTCAAAATACTCGATCTCATCCCAGTGGTGAGTATAGGCCTGAGACATCATCGCCTGCGACCATTGCTCGTAGATACCCGGATGACAGGAACGGCACTTCTGTGCCTGCTCAAAATCACGATAGGAATATTTCCCTTTAAGATCCTCCTGCGGGAGGGATCTGATGAGAGTAAATGCAGTAAGTGTCAGAACAATAACCGCTGTAATGACAACCAGCAACCTGAGGGAAGTAGTTTTGTGGTTCATAGGTCAGAAATTGAACCTAAAATATACAAAAAAAACTGACACTATTTAGCAAAAAAAATTTCTCTTACCAGGGGCTTCTCTTTCAAAGTCCTGTAATTAACTGTAAATCGAAATTTTTTCTATATTTGATGCTGCAAGCATGTACTATGGCATACAGCTGGACACTGGAATACAAGATTAAGATCAATCGTTCAGGATTGTGTTAATTCTCTTCGGCCAGGTGATGTTTAATAATCATCACTGCCCCTCCCGCTATTTTTAAAAATTCCAGTTTTCACTAATTCATAACAATAAAATTCTGTTTTATGGATACATTAATTATTACCGGATCAGGACTTACGGTCAATGATGTTGTGAATGTTGCCCGTCACGGTCAGAAAGTAGAGCTTCACCCGGATGCCCGTAAAAGGATTCTCGAATGTCGTGCCATGCTTGAGAAAAAGATTGTCGCACATGAGATCATGTACGGGGTAAATACCGGTATCGGCGAATTCTCGGAGATAGTCCTTAATGATGACCAGATCAAGGATTTCCAGAAATATCTTGTTTACAATCATGCTGCCGGCATTGGCGATCCCGCTCCGCTGGAGGTAGTCCGGGGTGCCATGCTTGGACGAATCAACGTTCATGCCCATGGTAACTCAGGGTGCCGGCTTGAGATAACCGAGACGCTTGTTGAGATGCTGAACAAGGGTGTCACCCCTTTTGCATGTCAGAAAGGATCGGTAGGTGCCTGCGGTGACCTTGCGCCCATGTCACAGATAGCCCTTCTGCTGATGGGAGAAGGAAAGGCCTACTTCAACGGTGACCTGCTCGATGGCGCGGAAGCCATGAAGAGGGCAGGCATAACCATACCAGGTTTACAGGCACGTGATGGCCTGGCAGCCATTAACGGGTCCAACATGCTCACAGCCATGAGCGCAATCTGGCTCGTGGATGCAAATAACTGGCTCAAGCAGGCTGAGATAGCTGCTGCGATGTCTCTTGAGGCTCTAAAGGCTAATATGAAACCCTACGCACCACTACTGCATGAGGCACGTGGCTTCAGGGGGGCCATCAGAAGCGCCGCTGCCATAAACAGGTGCATAGCCGGTGGTGACCTGAAGGAAGGAAGGGTTAAATCAAAAGTGCAGGACGCTTACTCCATGAGGTCAACACCGCAGGTAATAGGCTCGGCACATGACATGCTCGCTTATGCCCGCAGCCAGGTAGAGATTGAACTTAACGGCGTGGGCGATAACCCTATCTTCTTCCCGGAAAAGAACCTGCAACTGTCAGGTGCCAACTTCCAGGGATCCCCGGTAAGCGTACCAATGGATATGGCAGGTGCATGCATCACAATGGTCTCAGTAATGTCAGAAAGGAGAATGAACCGCCTGAATAACCCGGCCCTGAGCGTCGGGCTGCCCGATTTTCTTACCAAAGGCGCAGGGATGTTCTCCGGACTGATGCTCAGCCAGTATACGGCTGACATGATGATAGTCGAACAACGCATACTCTCCATGCCGGCATCAATACAATCAATACCTGCAGCAGCTGACCAGGAGGACTTTGTTTCAATGGGCATGAACACAGCTATTAAGAATAACCAGATCCTAGATAATGCCTACGGTATACTGGGTATTGAGTTCATGGCTGCAGCACAGGCACTCGATTTCAGGAAAGAGGAATATAGCTTCGGCACAGGGGTACAGAAGGCCAAGGATACCATCCGTAAACATGTTGAGTTCCTTGACATCGACCGTCCGCTCTATCCGGATCATACAACCATGAAGGATCTTGTGAAGTCATGTGAGATACTTCTCGAGGTGGAAAAGACAGTGGGAAGCCTCGAATAAGAAGGCAGGGGATAAAGGACAGACCGAAATTCTTTAGTGACAGAGATCGTCAGATTTCTTCAGGAATAGTTTCTTTCCCCTCAACGAGATCTTTAAGTGTGACCGATTTGAAATATGTCAGAATAAGGTTATTCAGGTTACGCCAGAAACTTTGTGTCTGACATCGCTCAGAAAAGTCACACTTAAAATCTTTGCCTACACAGTCGACCACGCAGATACCCGGCTCAAAGGCCCTGTGTATGTCATACATTGTAATCTCCTCCGGGTCACGGGTAAGCACATATCCGCTCTTTCTACCCTTGGCATTGGAGATGAGCCGGGCAGTCTTAAGGGCATGGATAATATGATCCAGGTATTTCAGCGACAGGTTTTGATTAAAAGCAATATCCTTCTGGAATACACCACCAGGCTCAGTTGCCCTGGCTATCTCCAGCATTGTCCTTACTCCATACCGTGTTCGTGTACTTATTTTCACTGTAAAAGGCGAGGTATCTGCTAATCAGTAAAGTTAACAATAAACCCAAATTTTACGTCTATTTCATTGTCAACCTTCACAATCCCTTTTAACCTGACAGGCGGACTGAGTCCAAAATCTGTCAGTCTTACAGTCTGCATACCCTTAAGGACCAGTCCTGCAGCACATTGAGATACGAGACAATTGACAGTATACTCCCTCGTTACACCTGCGATTGTCACCGATATTCTCTCGTTTATGGAGATTTTTGATTTTCCCTCCCTGTCTGTATCCCCTGTCAGAAGACTTATCCTGAGATAGGGATATTCTTCTGCCTTCAACAGGGAGAGAAAATCATCATACATCCTGGGGTTACTTGCCTTAAACCGGTGAACGGGGATATCAAAGTCAATCCTTTCATCCTCGGCTCCCTTATTGGTTTTATCAACTTCCGGCATCCGGGGAGTAACATATGAGAAGCTGAACTTATTGATGTTGGATTCGCCTGTTATCACCAAAAAATTTACACATCCGGTTTCCGGCGGGTCTTCCCCCAAACCTCCGGAATACAGCTTATTATTAATGGTTCCCAGGAGAAAAACCATGCCAGCAAAAAGCAATATTTTTGCTGTTGAATTCACTTTCAGAAAGATATGGCAGCTTCGAACATCACCCCTTTGAACCCGGCATCGGGACCATAATTCGAAATGAACTCCTTATAATCCTGGTTTACATACTCCAGCTTGACCACTATTGATTCTGTCAGGAACCAACCAGCTACAGCCTGGAAACGTGATACTGACTGGTCAAGATTGTTCCATACGTTATTATACCGGACTCCGCCAAAAAACTGGTCATTACTGCCCAGGCGGTAGATCACTTCGGCTGCATACTGTCCAAACTCAGAGTCTGAACCTGAAAGCAGCGTTCCCTTGAATCTTTCATAGGTGCCGAAGAACTCCAGGCCCTTATACTGGGCAAAAAGGTTTGCCATCAAGGAGTTATCCTTATTTGTCAGACCCGGGCTCCAGTTCCCGCTCAGATGGTTCTTGGTGATATCAACATCATTGGCGCTGTTGGTAACCCTGTTCATCACAAGGTAATATCTTGATCCTGTACGGTCTCCGTAATAAAGCGAACCGAAATGGTGTTTTGGACTGTGGTATCCTGAAAGTGTCAGGCGTAGTCTCAGGTCGCTTGTTATCTGCTTGTCATACCCGGCCTTCCAGTACCATGCAAGTTCCCTGTGAGTATCATAAGCCGTATAACCTGCCGTAGCACTGTAACCGGTCAGCGCAGGCTTGAGAGTACCGTTTGAAACTGCCCCCATGAGTATCAGGCCATTGGTGCGAACCAGAAACTCAGCTGCAAACTGGGTGGAGAAAGCATCGAGCACATAGTTGCCTACAAAAGGATTATGAATTACATTCCCGTTATCAGAGCGACGATAATGAGCATCACCGTAGTCAACCTCCATGTCACCTACTTTGATTGTCAGACTCTTCATGATATTATCAATGACATCTGACTTTAAAAACGGCATGGCATCAATCAGCAGATATCCGCCCTTGACCCAGGCTTCATTGTGATGACGGGCAGAGAGGTAGGTTACAAGGTTTACTTTTATACCAGGTGCAAGCAGCGCCTCAGTAACAAGGTTGGCAGTAGGCAGGTTGAAACCGGTGCCAAGAGGTATAAGCGAACTGTCAGCATAATGGTTTAATACCTGGTACTGCATTGCAAAATCAGCACCTACACGAACCTTAATTTTCTCAAACCCCGCTGCATCAAGTTTTGGCTCTTCAAACTGTGCCTGTACCGCAAGCGAGAAAATCAATCCGGAAAGAATAAATAAGAGTTGCTTTTTCATTTTATATACGTGTTAAAATTGGTTCATTCAATTGCCTCCCTGATTTGCACCGGGAACAAGGAAACTCAATCTCAGGTCAACAGTGACCTTCTCTCCTGTCTTAAGGGCACCCAGCAACGCAGTCGGAGGCTTAATGCCATAATCAGCCATATTGACCTCCTCAGAACCCTGTATGGTGATCCTGTCCCCGTCAATGGTACCTGAAAAAGAGAAGACTATGGGCCTGGAAACACCTCCAAGCTGAAGCTTGCCATCCATAGTCCCTGTAATTTTCCCTCCGTTGTTAGTGACATTATCTGTTCCCCCGGAGATAAAGACAATGTCAGGATGATCCCTGACCATTAAAGCATCGCGTGCCTTGCCGGTCATAATTGAATTTTCACTTGTCACTGACGCACCCGAAAAAACAGCTTTCACATCTTTGAAAGAGACCCTGCTGTTATCAGGGCTCCCGAATGAAAAGTCTACCTCATATTTCTCAAAAGAGACCTCCCAGTCATGCATGGAGGATGTGCCACGCACAGAAACCGTGCTTTCAGGTAAAACAAGCTTTGCTTTAGCCTGGGAGCATGATTCAATCGGAAATGACAAAACCAGCAATACTATCAACCAGGCTGTAATTAGAATCTGTTTCATTTATTTATATGCTATTTATCCTATCGTTTTGATAGCACAAAGTAAATTAAAATATTTCAATTGTGTATTATTTTACATGTGATTTTTAAAAATAGACTGCAACAGTAAAATAATCAGCAGTCAAAGCATGTTTTAGATTGTATGGTCATTCTAATTTAACAGAACATAAAGCTTACTTCACTCATTAAAATTATTGATCAGAATTAAACAAAAGCAACAGGGATAAATGAACAAGAGACTTATTATTCCATTGATAGCAGTGGCAGTTATTTCCTGCAAGACCCAGGAACTATACCTGAACGTCACACAGCCGGCACCTGTTACCATAGCGCCGGAGATTAAGGTAGTGGGCATTATTGACAGATCGACCCCTACCGATCAGACAAAAGCGCTCGATAACCTTGACAAGCTACTGTCACTTGAAGGTGCGGACCTTGATTCAATTGGTACGCTTGAGGCCATCAGGGGTGTTACTGAAGAGCTGGCTGCCAACGACAGGTTCGATGAGGTGAAGCTGTTGAGCGGACTGAGATTCAAGTCGACAAGCCTGGGAGGGCTCCCGGCGCCGCTTACATGGGACCAGGTTAACGAAATATGCCGGGATAACGGGGCTCAGGCCCTTTTTGCACTGGAGATGTACGACACTGATACCAGGGTAAACTATTCCACCGAATCCAGGACAATAAAAACCCCCCTGGGAGCGATACCCGCGCTGAACCATAATGTCTCCATGGAGACACTGGTTAAGACAGGATGGAGGATCTACTCCCCCTCGGACAGGATTCTGGCTGATGAATATATTGCAGGAGAATCGGTTGTCTTTGCAGGAAAAGGAGTTAACCCTGTGGTCGCAATTGCAGGAATGATGAATCGTAAGGAGGCGGTTAAGGAGGTAAGCAGGAAGGCAGGGCACAAGTATGCTCTCCGGCTTATTCCCTACCGGATAAGGGTGACCCGTGATTATTATGTTAAGGGAACAGATAATTTCAAGGTCGCGAAACGGCGTGCTCAGCTTGGCAAATGGGATGAAGCTGCTGAATTATGGAAGATGGAGACTCTCAATCCTAAGATGAAGATTGCCGGAAGAGCCTGCTACAACATGGCAATCATAAGCGAGATAGACGGCGACATCGACACTGCCATCTCATGGGCGCAGAAAGCATATTCCGATTACAGGATCAAACCCGGACTGCGCTATGCCGGTATCCTTGAGAACAGAAAATTCAAAGATGAGGTGCTGAGGTACCAGGAAGAGAGGTAACCGATGAATGACCTTTGCTGGTAATAGCCCTCCACAGGTAGATTAATTGAAACCTGCCCCTCTTGCCGGTTGAGTTTTCCGGTACCGAAAATTAAATCGCCGGTGGTTTAAAAATAAATCCTGTTCCCGGGAGGGCATTAGGCAGGGTATGATTATTTTGCTGAAAATTCCTGACTATAATGAAAATAATCGTTTTCTGCCTGGCTCTTTTCTCACTTTGTCCTTTTATTGCCCGTC
This sequence comes from Bacteroidota bacterium, assembly GCA_003250475.1. Classification (GTDB taxonomy): domain Bacteria; phylum Bacteroidota; class Bacteroidia; order Bacteroidales; family VadinHA17; genus SR-FBR-E99. The sequence continues at coordinate 27,371 of QKGI01000081.1, forward strand.
CACAGGAAGGTGATATTCTTAAATATGTCAACCCGCTCATCGGCACTGACCGTATGGGGCATACATACCCGGGTGCCACGGTTCCCTTCGGCATGGTGCAGTTATCACCTGACACTGACACTATACCGTATGAAGAGGGCGGCAAATACAACAAGGATGTCTATAAGTACTGTGCCGGTTATCAGTACAGTGATAATACAATAGTCGGATTTACCCATACTCATTTCAGCGGCACAGGGCACTCTGACCTGGGAGATATACTGCTGATGCCCATTACCGGAAAACTGATGATGAACCCGGGAACGGCAGACGCACCCGGGAAGGGATACCGCTCGGTGTTCTCGCACAACACCGAAACTGCCACCCCGGGTTATTATGCAGTAACCCTGGAAGATGAAAATATAAGGGCTGAACTGACCACTACCGCAAGAGTGGGCGTTCACCGTTATACTTTCACCGATGGCGGCGATTCCCATATAATCCTTGACATGGCACACGGCATCTATAACTACGACGGAAAGAACGTCTGGACATTTATACGTGTGGAGAATGACACTCTTGTGACAGGCTTCAGGCAAACCAACGGGTGGGCAAGAACAAGGACACTTTACTTTGCCATTGCCTTTTCAAAACCTTACAAATCCTATGGCTTTGAAAATGAATCACAAGCCCGTGTTTACAAAGGCTTCTGGCGCAGGTTTGACCAGCGAAATAATTTTCCGGAAGCTGCCGGCGCGACTATCAAGGGTCATTTTGATTTTGGCATGAGCCCCGGCGAGTCTTTAACCGTCAGGGTGGCACTATCGCCTGTGAGTACAGACGGGGCCATTGAGAACATGAAGACTGAGACGCCGAAGGCCGATTTCGATATTGCCAGGCAGGCTGCAACAAAGATGTGGAATGACGAGCTCGGCAAGATACATGTGGCCATGATGAATGATGACCAGCTGACCACCTTTTATACTGCCCTCTACCATGCCTTCCTCTCTCCGACTGTTTATACCGATTCTGACAACAGGTACAGGGGCCTTGACCAGAACATACACACCTCTGACGGTTTTACAAACTACACTACCTTCTCGCTCTGGGATACCTATCGTGCGCTCCATCCGCTGTTCACCATCGTGCAGCAGGGGCGTACGGCTGACATGATCAATTCAATGCTTGCGCACTATGACCAGAGTGTTCATCATATGCTGCCGGTATGGTCACACCATGCCAATGAGAACTGGTGCATGATCGGATATCACTCCGTGCCGGTGATCGCCGATGCCATTGTCAAAGGGATCAGGGGATTTGACTATGAAAAAGCCGTTGAGGCATGTGTCACGACTGCACGAAACGGATGGTATGATGGTCTCGATGATTATATGAGACTCGGATATGTGCCTGATGAACGGTCATCCTCGTCAGTATCGGTTACGCTTGAGTATGCATATGACGACTGGTGCATAGCGCAGGCCCTGAAAAGCCTGTCCGGAGAGAACCGGCAGGCAAAGTCGTTCCAGGAAGACACAAGCCTGCTCAGTGAATTCATGGGCCGTTCACTAAATTACCTGAATGTATGGGATCCGGCTACCGGTTTCATGCGACCACGAAAGGCAGACGGCACATTCAGAAAAGAGTTTGATGTTCTCAGCACTCACGGCCAGGGTTTTATAGAAGGTAACGCATGGAACTACAGCCTGTATGTACCACAGGACCCCGAACACCTGGTATCTCTTATGGGTGGACGTAAAAGGTTTGTCCGGCATCTCGACTCCCTTTTCACTATGTATCTGCCTGACAGTTTTTTTGCTGAAACAGAGGACATTACCCGCGAAGGGATAGTCGGCAATTATGTCCATGGCAATGAACCCTCGCATCATGTCCCCTATCTCTTCAGCTATGCCGGCGAACAACGGAAAACACAATACTGGGTACGGCATATCCTCGACACAAAATACCTTCCTTCCCCTGACGGGCTGAGTGGTAACGACGACTGCGGGCAGATGAGTGCCTGGTATATCTTCAGCGCCCTGGGGTTCTACCCCGTTGCTCCCGGGTCAGGCAGGTATGACCTGGGGAGTCCTCTTGTCAAAGAGGCAACGGTAAATCTTGAGAACGGCAGGACTTTCACGGTCTCAGCAATTGACCAGGGTCCCCATAATGTATATGTAAAGAG
>QKGI01000137.1 GCA_003250475.1 Bacteroidota bacterium
ACCTGACTATCTACGTACTTACCGTAGAGCATAGCCAGCACGCTCTTTCTGCATGAAGCCAGATAGCTGAGTTCGGTGATATCTCCAAATGAATAGATTATCTCCCCGCCTACCACAACAACCAGTCCGGTGGTGTTCATTTCCCTTTTGATATAGTTGCCGATAAGGTCCCTGACCTTGGGATCGTAGCCGTATTTCAGGGGACTGGCATAACTCCAGAATTTCTGCGGATAGGTATCAAAATCCCATACCGGGATAGTGTCTGTCCTGTATTCCTCCCCGGCAGGTATGATATCCGGGCCGGGGTCTTCAGAACACGAAGGAAGGAACAGGAACAGGGTCATGAATAACAGGGGAAAAAGCAACATCTTCCGTCTGGAAGAGCTCTCCGTCCCGCCATTTATGACTGATTTAAAAATCATTGCAGATGATTGCTGCAGCCTATGCTGTGACCCATTTAAAGCTGATGCCCTGATTGAAGTGTACGAATTCGATCTCAGGGAAGGTCTTCTGCAGGAACCGGTTTAACAGCCTCATACCGTTCTCCTCAGCGGTTCCATGGTTTATTACCACCAGCGGAATACCGGAATCTTCGGCATAGGTACCATGTATCCATGCCCGTGTTTTGTCATCGACGGCGATATACATATCCGGGTTCATGTCGGCGAACTCCTGCGGATCGCAGATGCAGCCGGCACCCATTCCAACGGATGTGACCCGTTTTTCCGGATCCCCATAGAATCCCACTCCGGGCTGATTGAAGTCCGCCAGTGCAGCGGCAATCTTTCTTGCCACATTCACGGCTGAATCTTCCGGAACCCCGTAGACATTATAATAGTTTCTCGAACGGATGATGTTCTCATTGCTGAGTCCAAGCTTCTGCCCCAGGGCAAAGGGCATCCCGAACTCCTTCAGGATATCCATCACATCATGAGACCGGATTATGACCAGCCCGTTCTGTTCAATCCACTGTCGCTTCTCCTCCACCAGGGCAACATATTGCTCTTTTGCAGGGGATGGCTTGTCATAGTATGATTGTATCTGAAAATCTTTTACATCCAGGTCCCAATGAGTATAAAAAGTGGGTTCATGGACCACTATCGCATTCACACCCCTGGAAACGGCCTCCCTAAGGACATTCCAGTAAGGCATCCATACGGTGCCCACCTTTTTTATCACTGTATCAGGATCGCCGGCGATAATCCTGTCACATGACGGTTCAGGAATAGAATACAAGCCTCTCAGGAACCTGTTCAGATCCCCGGCAGTACGGATCCGGGCTGTAAAACATCCGGGGTTAGCAGAGAGGGCAATAGAGGCCAGGCCGGATGTTATCAAAAAATGACGTCTTTTCATAGCTGGATTCATTCAGGATATTTGGCCGGCGAAAGCCTGTCAGGAAAATACAACGAAGGATATCACAGGCTGTCAGCAGGCTGAAAAGATAAGGGCTGCCCGTCACATGCAGGCAGCCCTTTTATCTCAGAATACAACTGTCACTCCTGGTGACAGTCTGATTTTTGACATGTTAATATCATCTGTGTCAACGGCACCCTGCACTTTTGCAATAACACGGTATGTATTTGCCGCATTATACGAGGTTAAAGTGTAGGCTGTCGGAGCATCCGCCACTGTAATTGTATTGATCAGTGTCCCGTTCCTGTAGACGTAAACAACAACAGAAACAGGTTGAATTATATCAGACGGATAACTCGTCGGCAGGTTCCATGATAACAAAACATCAGTTCCGTTAATGGAATAGGCCAGGTTTGTCACCGGGGCAATCGGTTCTCCCGGTTTAACGTCAATTATATCACGGTCATAGCAACCCGACATAATGAGTAGCAGACCGCATATTATTAAGCTAAGACTTTTTTTCATGTCTGTTTTTCTTTAAGGGATTAATATCCCGGGTTTTGAATAAGATTGCCCTTTGACCAGACAATTGCCGGTTGAGGAATCGGGATAAACTCATCACGACCTTTGGTGAAGAACCCTGCCTTCATCCATTCCAGCCTGGTCTTCTCCTTGTCAAAATGAGCATTCATCACATCAGCTGCAATTCCCCATCTGACAAGGTCCAACATCCTCCTTCCTTCACCTGCAAACTCAAGTCTGCTTTCCCATACATAGGCTTTCCAGGCAAAATCATTTGACCAGACACAGTTGACACCGTCAACATAAGGCTGGATATTGTAATTCAACACCGGAGTGCCATCACTGAATCTGTAAATGCTGTTTGCAGCTCTCTGGCGAATCTGGTTGATGACCGGCAATGCTTCATCCTCCCTGTTGAGCCTGATCAGTATCTCTGCCTTCCACAACAGGACCTCTGATAATCTTACCAGTCTCACATTCTTAGAGTTACCACGCTGCTTGTACTGGCATGGGCCAAGCGGATCGACAAGCTCCTTCATCGAATGAACGTAGCCGAAGTGTTCCGGGAAAACCGTTGCTGCACTGTCGAACAGAAGAGCCGTGTTGTAACAGTACGGGCTGCCCGGTATGGCTGCAGTATGCGATAACCTGGGATCAAATGTATTATCATTCCAGTAGTCGGGATTATTCTTCAGCTCTGCCTCATTGTAATCGTCAAAGAGGGGCAGTCCGTCAGGCCCGGTTCTGTTGGCATTGATGTAATCATAGCTCATCTTGTGGAAGTCGCAACAGGTCGTATACGGAGGCCATGTAGGTGTGTTAAGGGTCATTGCCCTGTTGATGTTACTCCCTGTGGTTCCGTCTTCAAGTGTTGCATTCCATTCGAAAATGACCTCTGAATTATTGAAATCGTTTTCGCATTTCCAGAAAGTGCCATAATCGGCCGTAAGGCTGTATTTCAGGCTGTTAATGATATTATTGCAATGGATCAATGCTTCCTGCAGCGGGGCCTGGTTTATATTGACCACCTGGTGATTCTCATCCATCTCATAAGCCATCCATAACAGGGTCTTGATGATGTAAGCCTCTGCTGCATATTTTGTTGCCCTTGCCTTGTCAACAGGCTGGGTTTCAGGCAGCACTGCATAGGCGGCTTCAAAATCATCCAGTATAAGTTGCCACAGCTCAAGGTCGGTTCTGCCTTCCGGATGGTTGGAAAGTGTCTCATACTCATCATTTGGCAGGTTCTCATCGATGTAAGGGATCCACCTGTGATAGTTTTTAAGCATAAAGTAGAGATATCCCCTGATGAATTTCATTTCACCAATCCTTTGTTCCTTTAGCGGAAAGTCGGCAGCATCTGTCTTTTCGAGCTGCTGAAGGGCGATATTGCATCTTCTTATTCCTGAATATCCGCCTTCCCATGACCTTTCATAGTTTATCTCGTTGGGACTGGTAAGTGTAAAGACTTCCATCTGGTACCATCCTACCTGGTCTCCGAGGCCACCGCCGCCGCCCTTGTATGAATCGTCCGAACGCATGCATCCATAGACCTGCGGATTGAGCGAGTAATAGATATTCTGCTTCGGAGGAAATGAATAGGCAGCGATCACGAAACTTTCAACATCAGTCAGGTTATCCTCCGTAAGCACCCCTTTGGGAGGTATGTCAAGGAAGTCACCTGCACATTGTGTCAAACCAAAGATCAACACAATGAGTAATATATTTAATGTAGCTATCTTTTTCATATCTATCTCATTTAAAATGTAGCGTTTATACCAAGGCTGAAAATGGCAGGACGAGGATAGTTCTGGCTATACTGGGAGACAAAATCATACTCGCTGTTATAAAAGATAGTATGCTTGTTGACTTCAGGATCCCACCCGGTGAATGCATCATCACCCCATGACTTCTTGATAGTGATCAGGTTCTGAACCGAAGCATATACACGCAGGTTCCGGAGGCTTACTTTCTTGCAGATGGCCGACGGCAGGTTATAACCTACCTCAATATTTCTCATCTTCAGGTAAGAGCCATTCTGGATATAGTACGTTGATTTCCTGTTTTCCTGGTTGGCATTTACCCATGTAAGTGCCGGGATATCCGAATCCATGTTGTTGGGAGTCCAGGCATCAAGAATCTCGGTTGTATGGTTATATCCGGGCCAGATGATCAGGTTGAGGAAGTGAGCCTGTACCAGCCAGTCGTTATAGACATCGTTCCCGACGAGCCCCTGCCAGAACATTGAGAAATCAAAGTCTCCGTAGTTCGCTCTGAAATCCAGACCGAACATGAAATCCGGGTCATAATTTGCAATCCATGTTCTGTCATGCTCCCAGGTAATACGCCCGTCATTGTCAAGGTCTTTCCACCTGATTCTGCCGATCCCCTTTCCGGTCTGGTCAGCAGCAGCATCAACTTCTTCCTGTGTCTTGAAGATTCCGTCGGCAACGAATCCGTATTCAGATCTCAGGGCACGGCCAAGAATATTCTCTCCCAGGCCGTTACCGCCGAACTGAGTAAGGAAATCATCAGGAATGTTATCAATCTTGTTACGGTATAACGACATGTTACCTGTTATGGAGTAGATAAATTTCCTGTTGGAAGCATTCTTATACGAAATGGATGCCTCAAAGCCGGTGTTCGTCATATCCGCTGCATTGATCCACATCTTGGCTCCCTCCCCGAGAAGAGGCGTTGCGGAAGCTTCCCAGAGCATCCCGTCGGTAACCTTCTTATAGACATCTAATGAACCGGTCAACTGGTTGGCCAGGATGCCAAAGTCAATACCGATGTTTGTCTGGGTTGTCGATTCCCACCTCAGGTTCGGATTACCTGTATGGGTTGCACGGTAACCGTACGGTGCCATTCCGGTTGGCGCACCATTTATCCCGTATGAAGTGGCAACATAATTGTTGTCAAACAGGGTCTTCACCCCATTGGAAGGAATGTTGGAGTTGCCATTCACTCCCCAGCTCACACGGATCTTCAGATCGGACAACAACGGTATGGCATCCATAAAGCTCTCTTCACTGATACGCCATCCGGCAGAGATTGCAGGGAAGAATCCGAATTTGTTGGCTTCCGGGAATTTGGAACTACCGTCAAACCGGCCGGTGAGTGAGATGAGATACCTGTTGTTGAATGAGTAGTTTAACCTTGAGAAATATGATATCAGCGCATTCTCATTCCCGAAATTGGAAACTGTGAATTGTCCGGTAGCCGTATTAATATATGCGAAATCATAATCCTCAACCAGGATATCTTCGCGACTTCCGTTAAGATATTCATACTGGTAGTGGAACATTTCAACCCCGGCAAGGAAATCGAGGTTATGCAGTGCGTTGGAATAGCTGTAATTAAGGGTATTTGTCCATACCCAGCTTGTTTCATAACTTGTATTTACATTAACGCCGTTTACAATATCCTCAATACCCCCGGCTTCATAAGAGGTCCGGTTAAGTATCCGGTTATAATCACTTGTATAATCAATACCAAACTGGGTTTTAAGATGCAGTCCTTTGAAAGGTACCAGGTCAGCATAGATATTACCGATAGACGACAATGATTTTGTGGGATCATCGTAATCTGTCAGTGCGCGTACAATGTTTGCCGAACCGGTAAGCATTCCGAGTTCACTGGCAACACCTCCCCAGCCACCGTATATGTCGTGGACTGGCACTATCGACGGCATTACAAGAACATCGTTCACATAGTTCCAGGGATTATAATAGTTACCACGCGAGTTCTTATGTGTAACGTTGAAGTTCTCACCGATGGTCAATCTTCCGTTAATCAGGCTGAACGAAGTGTTTAACCGGGCATTGAGCCTTTTATTATATGTATAGATCATTGACCCATTGTCATGCAGGTAGTTCAGTGAGAAGAGGACCTTTGTCTTTTCCGTTCCGTTGAGCACAGTGAGCTGGTGCTCCTGGGTAAAGCTTGTCTTGAAGACCTCATTCCACCAGTCCGTATCGGCTGACTTCTGAGTGTGCTCGATATTAAGCCACTCTACAGGAGTGACCTTGTCGAGCACCACGTTACCGTTAGTGTCATAATGCCAGTCATAGTCATATATCTGTGTTTGAGTGTTTGGGTCGAGGCCGTCATTGACAAAACCCCAGAAGTGAGCTGTTCCGTACTCCACAGTATTACAAAGATCGGGTTTGTTGAAAATCCTGCTGAAGCTTCCCTTTACCTCATAGCTGACCTGCAGGTCGCCGGTCTTTGCCTGGAGTGTGTTGATCAGAATCACCCCGCCGGCAGCTCTGGCACCATATATACTTGCCGAAGCTGCATCCTTCAACACCTGGATAGATTCTATATCACGGGGGTTGATGCTTGAGAGGCTTGCAGTACTTGCAACCCCGTCAATTACGATCAACGGTGATGATGAGTTGACGGATGTGATACCCCTGATCTCTATATCGACGCCGGAAGTGACATCACCATCGGTGAGGATATATACCCCCGGCACCTTTCCCTGTATAGATTTCAACACATTGGAATAGGAGTTCTCAACGATATCTGTTTTCGACACAACGGATACCGAGCCGGTCAGGTCCACTTTTCTCTGCGTCATGTACCCGATGGCTACAACCTCCTCCAGTTGCACCAGGTCTTCTTCCATGACTACATCGATCCGTGTCCTGTTTCCGATAGTTTCTTCCATAGTCTTCATTCCAATAAAGGAGAAGACAAGGATGTCATCACCTGATGCCGCCGGCAGGGTGAACTGACCATCCTGATCAGTGATAACTCCCTGGGTGGTGCCCTTAATGACCACCGTTACCCCGGGAAGTGGATTGCCTGAGTTATCTGTTACCCTGCCGTTTATTTTTTGCTGTGTGCCTGGCAGAGCGAAGAGATAACCCTGAGAGAGAAGCAAGATCATGCCAAAAGCAAGGATATGCCTCATGATCTTTACCTTAAACGATAAATGTTCTAGTTCATTCATTTTAATTAGGGTTAGTCGGATTAATGTTAATGAATACCGTACCTGCCGTTGAGAGGCAGTAAAACCAGATTTTACCGGTCTGCATATTAAATCAGAGGGGATGCAATATTTCAAGCATTACATGCATCGATGTGATAGACAACTGAATGGAAAATATAATTAGTTTTTGTTTAATCGATTAAACAAAAAAGAAAAATAAAAAAGTCCCCTACTCCAGCGGCTTTCTGTCACCAATCAAAATCAAAACTGAAATACTCACACAATTCAATTTCAGATGCTTTATCGTATAAGCAAAGTTATTATTAATTTATTAATAACAAAATCTTTTTTATATTAAATGAAATATCTCAGGAACCTTTAATGATAAACCGCCCCGGTAAGAAGGTCTATCTCCCCTAAAGATTCAGGCAAAGCGACAATCTCCCGCGTATTTGAATTGATCAGGATAAGTACCGGCGTGGTGAGAATCCCGTAGGCATTCGCAGCTTCACTGTCAATGCCACCCCTGTCAATCATATGCTGCCACTCAGGCATCTCATGCACTTTCTTCTTCCAGCCGTCGACATTATATAACTCATCAAGGTTCACTGCAAAAACAGCGGGCCTGTCATCCGGGTCCTTCTCCAGATACCATGAATAGAGCTGTTTCGTTATGGCCAGGCATTTCATACATCCGGTATTCCAGAATAAAAGGAGCCTGAACCCGGCCGGATCATTACAGTTCATAAAACTGAACTGATCTCCTCCGGCATTTATGAAATGAAAATCAGGGGCAATATTACCGGGCGCTATGGCCGCGGCTGCAGCACCTCTTTGTTTAACCATGAGTTTAATGGAAGTCAGGCACCCGGGGTCCTCAACATAGGGCTGCAACGATATGATACCTTCAAACATATTCATGTCGTTGAACAAAGCGTAAAAATAATCTGCCATCCAGCCGTAAATAAGCGGGTTCTCGTGTCTGACCCTTTCAACAGAAGCAACTCCTGCCTCAATCAGAAGGGTATCTTTGCTTCCCTCAGCTGCAATCTCGTCCAACAGGATTTTCACCGCGTCATCCATCCACCTTTTCAGCCCTTCGGTCTTTATGATCAGCGGGTTCCCTAAATCAAGCTCATCCAGGGAGCCGGGAAGAGTCATGGCCCTATTCCCTGAAGGTAAATCATTTAAGTCTCTTCCTGGTATCTTGCGGAATTCAATTACCTGGCTGACAAAAAGGTCGCGGTTAGCCCTGATCCAGCGGTTCACATCCCTGTTATACGACCTTCGCATCTTTTCGTATTCCCTGATCTTCCCCTGCAGCAGCCCCGTTCCGGATTCCTTTTCTCCAGACAGGGAATCATATATTTTCAGGAGATACTCCCTTCTGTCCCCGGTTTCACCGATAAACTGCTGCCAGCTATTGTTCTCCCTCTCTCCGCCCTGAAACCATGTACTGTCAGGGTCATCTTCGTATAACGGATTTATCCATATCTCAAGGTCCTGATCTGAGACTATTATATATTTCTCACGGTGTAGGGAATCGTTATCGCCC
>QKGI01000066.1 GCA_003250475.1 Bacteroidota bacterium
ATTTCTTCCTTAAAATATTCTTAGTCAGCCGATTTACTTTAAATATCTGTCAATGTCCTTTGGCAGGTGCATTAATGACCAATCAGTGCCAGTGAAGATTTCCAGCCTGCGCAATATAGAAGCTCCGACATCACCCTGTTTTATTAACCTGGCAACAAAGTATATAATATACCTGCATGACCTCCGGTATCGTCATGCACACAAATATTAGTTGCCGCTCCTGCTGTATCAGCCCTTCATATGCAGGTCAACCTGTGGGAACGGTATAACAATGTTATTCTCAATAAATTTCCTGTTGATTATCTTCCTTATCTCACTCTTAACCCTCTCGACCCTGAAAACGTTATCGCAGTAAAACAGGAGCTGGAAATCGAGTGATGAATTGCCGAAATCGATAAGGCGGGCTTCAATATGCTGTTTATCACTTATCTCAGGATGTTCCAGCGCACTGGCTTCGAGTACCTTAACAACCAGGTCAACATTACTTCCGTAGGCCACGCCAACGTTAATACGAAAACGTGTTTTTTTTGACTGATGGCTCCAGTTAATAACCTTATTTGAAGTTATTACAGAATTGGGTATAATAACCACTATATCATCCCTGGTGAGTCCCTTTGAGGTCCTAATGCCAATCTCCTGTATCCTGACCACTTCGCCGTCAAGCTCAAGTACGTCATCAATCTTTATTGATCCTTCAACCAGCATTATTATGCCTGAGATGAAGTCATTGAAGGTCTGCTGCAATCCCAGTCCTATACCCACCAGCAGAGCAGCCGATCCGGCCAGCAGCACGGTGATACTGATTCCCAGTGTCTGCAAAACAATGAGTATGGAGAGTGTCCAGAGAAAGTACCTTATTATCTGGAACAATGAGTAGGCATTGCTTACTTCCAGCCTGTTGGCTTCACGGGTCCGGAGAATGGCTTTCTTTATCGCCCATAACAAAAACTTGGTGGCGAGGATAATAAGCAGCACAATGAGCAGTGTAGAAACCTTTATTTCATGGTCTGCCACATGAAATAAAGCAAAATCAAGGATATTTTTTAATGCTTCCATCTCAACTAATGTCCGCAAAGGTCATTTACCCGCACTTTCGAGGACAAGGCTTACAACATCGAGGTTAACGGCATCAAACATAACCTCTATGTTATTGGTATACTCAGAATTGTGACTCATAATGGCATCTTTAACCATGAATGCCTTGTAGTCATAACTGAATGAGCCCAGGTAGGTGGCAAGGACACATCCCACGGCACTAAGACCGGTTAGAAACAGGGTATTGCATCCAAGATCCTTTAATACTTTGTCCAGGTCTGTCTTAGCAAAACCGTCGGGATATGTCTTGATGACCTTCGGATCGTCAGGACTGATCTGCACGGATTCAGGAAACTCGAATAGCTCACTGCCCGGAAGCACACCGTATTCATCACTTTTATGATATACCAGTACTACAGGGAAACCATGTTTTCTGAACATTGATATGTAATGATTTATACTGGCCAAGGCCAGTTCCTTGTCAGCCTCAGGGATCATTCCCAGGAATGCATTCTGGATATCTATCACCAGCAGGGCAGGTTTGACAGGGGAACCGGTATTCTGGGCACCTGCATTAAATGTCATGACCCCCATTATGAGTGACAGAATTGTAATAATGATTCTTGTTCTCATATATTATAAGATTTAGTGTGTAATAACCTGATGATACTTTCCTGGTTAAGTTATTAAATATTTCTTACATGGTGGTCAGGCAGGCAATTACCAAAGTATTTGATGAAAGAACTTAACTCCCATCTATAACAATACCCTGGTTGCCGGAAACAGGAAACTGGAAACTGGAAATCTCCCCGTCCGGGCAAAAATACTAGTGATAGTAAGATTAGAATACAGAGCCTCAGGGCTCATTAACGTAGCATTCCACTGCCTGCTTCCAGATTAAATAACCATTTCCGTTCAGGTGAACGCCATCATAGGATAAATCCATGTTCAGACTATGATTCTGGTCAAGGAACTTGTCAAAAAGATCAATAAAAGTCAATGTGTTATCATCCGCAAGCTTCAGAATTTTCTCATTCAGCTTTATTATCGAATCATTGCTCACGTAAACTTCTGTTGGCAAAACACTTTGAATATAAATCCTGGTTTCAGGTGATGCTTTCCTGATACTATCAATTATTTTCTGGTATGTACTGCTTATCTCAGATGAACTCATGTGAGATGCCAGGTCATTTATACCGATTTGAATGAATATCTTGTCAGGCTTTGACCCGGTAATCTCAGGCAACCGCTGCAATACTCCCTTTATCCTGTCCCCGCCTATGCCCCTGTTTTTAACTGAGGGATTACCAAATAATTCTGCCCACTCACACCCATCGGTGATGGAGTTACCCAGAAAGATGATTTCTCCCGGAGTATCCGGGAGAGCTTCAAACAGTGTTGTCTTTCCAATCCATAATGGGAATGGCACAAATGGCTGATCCTGAATTTGCTCATTTGATTGTGCTGTAGCTTTCTCCCTATCAGCCACAGCATCACGGTCCTTGTGAATTTTTCCTCCGTTATGCAGAACTGAGTATCCGGCAAGGCCCAGAAGTATCACATTCAGAATAATGGAAACAAACAGTATTTTCTTCATAAGTTTAATTGTTTATTCTGTAATATCTTATCAAGCCTGTCACAATAGAGACTTTACCTGGCGCAGTATTCACTGTTGATCCTGAGGATGACTGATCAATTCTTACACGCGGGTCACTTCCCGGCCAATCCCATGTCAATCGCCTGTTTTACATTGCCATAAAGCTGCTGATCAAAGTGATTAGCTTCAGGGTCATCAATATGAACGAGATCGAACAACATGATGCCATTGGTCTGTTTTAATATCATTACGATTGCATCCTGCATGTTCTTTATATCTGCCCAGGCAGTATTACCGATATCCACGGAGCCATACTGGATATTTGCATTCTTTAATATTGTTTTTGCACCGTTGATCTGGCCCTGAACGGTCCACCATCCTGAGCCGTTGAGTGTTGCAGTATAGTTACCCGTCATAAACAAGTCAAGCATCTCGGCAATACCTGCATTTTTATATGTAGGTGTGGCCCATGATGAAAATCCTTCAGAATATGGATCATAGGCTTTGCTTGCCCAGTTTACCCCAACATAATAATAGGAATCATACCATGCCCCGGAGTAAGAGCAGAATGCCATATCAGGCTTAACCGACTTAACTTCGGCGCGGGCTTTTTCAATGAAATCGCGGATGCTCATTGCCCTGAACTCCAGCCATTTTTTATATTGCGGGCCAATGATATCGGGAACTACCGCGCCATAATTTGTCTTCCATGACTGGACTATATCGGTTGACTTTACGGAAGGCAGGCCTGCCCATTCTCTGAACTTTTCCAGGGAATAATCAGAAAAATCAGCGCATATATCATAGTAGCGGCAATAATCAAGCACAAAGCCGTCAAGATCATAGTTTGACACAATCTCATTGATAACTGACATCTCATATTCCTGAGCGGAAGGATACAGAGGATTGATCATCCCGTAGGAATAAAGTTCTGTTATCTTTCGCACCTCACCGGATACTGTCATTACCTGGCTTTGCATATCAGTAAATTCAGGATCGCTGAAGACTTTGCCATACTTTATGCCACCGTAATTCAGACCCTCGGTAAAAGTACAAACAGAGGCAAAAACCCTTAGTCCTTTCTTTTTTGCTTCGGTGATTGCATTCCGGAGATAATCGAAATCGTCAGCCTGGGTAAAGCCATTCCATGTTTTCAACTGTTCAGCCACTGAAGAGTTGTAGCTTACCAGGCCCGCGACACCTTTGACATCAATTACAACACCTTTTACTCCCATATCGGCAACTTTCTGAAATATCTCAGCCATTCTCCCGGCCGTTCCCAAGCGCGAAAAGTTTGCAGATGCTTCGATCCAGAGGATGACCGGAGTGTCATCCAGAAGCCTTACTATTGATGTATCTATCTGAGGATATGTTGTTAATGTGTCACCCCCGGGTGGAAGCAGAGGATCATGGTTACCATTGCAGAGCACCAGCAGCGGAATGAATGACAAACATATTAAGTAGAATAGTAATCTTTTCACAGCAACGTTTTTGAAAGCAAGAGTATTAACTATCTGAAAGCAAAAGTCTGATTTATAATAAAAGCAAGGCACAAAGAATGTGCCTTGCTTTTACAATTTATATTACTTCTCAAATGCACCCTCGTCGATACAGCTTAATTCATAAGCATTGATACCGCCGTTGGTATTAAGGAAATAAAGAGTCATTGTGAACCCGTCATCTGAGACCGGTGTTGCGGCTATCTCGGCGGTCACGTTCCAGTTTGGTGACGGGCTGAGGATATAATCATCGCTGCCGTCAAAAACATGAAATGAACTCCATTCTGCGCTGGAGGGGGCAATAGTAATATCAGACGGATCGGTCACATCGAAGATATGCATAGCACCGCTCCATGCACTTACATCGGCAACAGCCGTATATTTGGCATTGTTAAACTCGAAGTATGTCAATGCCGGAGCCCCGTCGCGTGTAGCAGGCAGATACGGAGAGGCAAAAGAGTACAACTTGCTGTTGTCAGCTCCGTTCACATAATCAATGAAGATTGGAACATTCGAGGCAAGGTAATAGTTATCGGTTGCCTGTGAACCAGTCGGGACAGCCTTTGCCACGTTACCCCATTGTGTAGGATAAACAAAGGATTCGGGTGTCTGTGACACAAGTGACCCATTCTTAACAGTCCATTTCAGGACTCTGTTGGGAGCTACATTATTCCATGCCAGTGCACCGTCGGTTGTTGCCATGATAACAGCATCACCGTCAAGATCTCCATAGACAGACAGCTTACGACCATAGAAGTTGCTTTCCACACATGACCAGTCACTACTCTGGGCAAGTAATACAGGTGCTGCCGTTACACTGCTCCATTTAAACAGGCAGACGTATGAGTACGCGTAAATATTGTTTATACCGACAATATTTCCTTTACTGTCGCTGGCCACCGAATAAATGCCGCTGGCACCGGTGACATCCATGTCACCTGCATAAGCTCCTGTCTTACGGTTGTAGTACTTAATTGTAGATCCACTGACCCACTCGTTTGAGAATGGCACGACGAGATAATCACCGCTGACAGCAACAGAGATGTTTGCATAATCTGCAAAGCCCAGATCACCTGCGGCTAAAGACCATAACTTCCTGACAGAAGCAAATCCATGCGGAACTTTAACAGGCATTCCAACTTCAACAGTATATGTCATGGTGGTTCCGTCCTGTGCAGTAACGGTATATGTTACCGGGTTGGTATAGTCATGGGCCACGGCCGGATCAGGCGAGATAGTGGCATAATAGGAAAGCTCAAACGTCACGGTCTGGTTTGAAATGTCCTGGGTAGTATAAGGAATTATTACTTTATTGTTTACAACAATACAACTGATATTGGCCTCATTCAGTTTGAACTCCTTAATAACAGCCTTATTGCTCTTTTTTCTTACTGCTGAAATAGTGTAAAGCTGCTTATCACCGTTCTGGGCAGTAAGTGTGAAAGTTTTCGGTGAGGTCAGGTCTGTAACACCAAAAGGAGGAGACATATAGGCGCTGTTTGGAAGAGTAGCCGTGAGGAACAGTTGGTCTGTTGTCGTTTCCGTAAAGGAACCGTCAGGAAAGTACCAGGGTATCTCAATAGTGAGATTTTCAGGGTATGGCTCGGCCTCGGCAGGCTTGAAACCTCCTGTTCCGTCGGCAAACGTAGCCATGAGAGTGGTCATGTTTTTGGCATCACTCTTAACGGCATAGTCCGGGTCAATCTTTGCACAGGAGCTTATCAGGAGTATTATTGACAAGACTGATGTTATATATTCAATTTTCTTCATAGTGTTTATGATTTTATGATTTTTACTTACCAGCCTGTGATTTGCTCACATGACGGATTGTTGGACCGTTCCGACGACAGTATAGGAAAGGCATAGAGTCTTTCCGGGAACTGACGCGGCAGATCATCACAGGTGATGTAATCATATACAAAGGAATCACCTGTCCAGGTAGCTTTTAATCCATGAACATAAAGACCTTCGAGGGTGGCTGCGGCATCCTTCCATCTTCTAAGATCCCAGTAGCGCTGACCCTCACCGGCTAGTTCGATCTTGCGTTCATGCTTGATCTGGTTAAGGAGGGCATCACCCGAGAGGCTCAGATCGGGCAGTTCAACCCGGTTACGCACTGCATTGATCCCGTCATTTGCATCGTCTGGTTTGTTCAGATGATACGCGGCTTCAGCGTAATTCAGATAGACCTCTGCAAGACGTATCTCAACCAGCGTCTGTGAGCTTGCTTTGTTGACCAGGTCAGTATGGGTCTCATCAACATACTTTCTCAGATAATAGCCTGTTACCGAAGCGCCCCGGTTGCTTCCCGCAGCTGGAGGATATGCGGTCCAGCCATCTGTGCCGCCAGGGTATGTCCCGATAGTCCTGCCCTTCCAGTCACTGCCGTTGTACAGCACGGTCGCCTGGAAACGCGGTTCGAGGGTCTCCCACGGTGGCGTCACATCAACAGACTCGGAATGCCATGCTGACCAGTCTACTATTCCTCCTCCTGCAGCTTCATAAGATTCTACAAGCTCCTGTGTCGGCTGGATGTCGCCTCCAAAGCCTGTGCGGTCACCACCGGGACTGGCTATTACGTCGTAATTATGTGTCAGGTTGGGGTAACTGTATTTATATTCAAGGATCGCCTCTTTATTGTTATCCGAGAAATATGACCCCAGCGCCTTTTTGTACTGCGGGTTAAGTTCATATATACCTTCATCAGCCATAGCCAGCACCTCGCCGGCAGCATCATAGGCCGACTGCCATCGTTCGGCATACAGCATAGCCCTCGACTTCAGGGCATAGGCAGCTCCCTTGGTCACACGGCCGGCATCCTGGCTCTCCCATACCTCCGGCAGATTCTCAGCGGCAAAATCCAATTCACCTTCAATGAAGTCCCAGCATTCTTCTGCACTACCGCGCGGGCGGAGAGGCTCAGTGGTAATCTCTTTGATGAGTATCACGCTGCCATGGTTTCTCATCAGCATGAAATACAGATCCGCGCGGAAAAAACGTGCTTCGGCACTAAGGCGTGCCTTCACATTTTCAGCAAGATCACTCTTGATCAAACCGTCAAGAAACTCATTTATCAGCCTGATATTGTAATACGCGTTCGACCATATATCCAGAGCATTCTGGTCAGGAGTTATCAGGCTGGGGTTGGTTGCATACATATTGGCCAATGCTCCGTTAGAGCCTACAGTACTGCCGGCCGTCTTGATTATATCCGACATGCCGTCAACATACATGCAGCCATACATGTAGGCGCTGCCAAAGATTCCATAGTGGCTTAAGATGGGATAGAAAGAGTTAACGTATAACCTGGCATTACTTTCATTGCTGAAAGCCACCGATTCCGAGTACTTATCTGTAGGTTCAGGAGTGAGGAAATCTTCACATCCTGTTATGCCCAGAATTGCCAGTGCAATGATTACGGATGAAATATATTTATTCATAGCTGCTTTTTTTTTCATTTAGAAAGTAAATGTTGCCCCCAGGCTGTAGGTCTTCTGCTGGGGATAATAACCGTTACTTACGTTAGGCGCCTCCGGATCAAGATATCTGAATGCCGACAGAGTGAACAGGTTTGTTGCTGCCAGGGAGAACCTTGCAGTAAATCCATGACGTGTTTTAAATGAATCAGGCAGGGTATACCCGAGCTGGATATTTTTAAGGCGCGCATACGAACCGTTGACGATCCACAGCGTGGAAGCCCAGTTGTTATTTGCCCTCCACTGGTTGTCAAGACGGGGGTATATACCGTCAGTATTGTCAGGAGACCATGCACCTTCCACCAGGTACCTGGGGGTATTTGAACCGTTATAGAATGTACGGGTAAACTGAGTGTCATCCCAGCCAATGCCGGCATACCAACCCATCAGGGCATTGTCACAGATGGCGGCACCCTGAATAAGGAATGAGAAATCAAATCCTTTCCATGATGAATAGAAGTTTAGTCCTGCATTTAATTCAGGCATACTGCTGCGGCCGATTACAGTCACATCCTGTTCATACGTTATCTTGCCATCACCGTTTATATCCTCATAAATAATGTCACCGGCCCTGGCTGAGCTGTTGACCACAGGTGTTGATGCCGCCTCTTCATCACTCTGGAAGAGTCCCAGGTATACCAGGCCGGTCTTGGCTCCCATGGACCGGCCGATAAGGCTCTGATATTCTGGTATGTCAACCGACTGGTCCATGCTGAGTATCCTGTTATGTGCCCAGCTTACAGAGCCTCTGACTGAATAGGTGAACCCGCATATTGTGTTCCTGTGCGAAAGGACAATTTCAAAGCCGCGGTTATCAACCATCCCGGAATTAACTGTATTGGGATAATAGCCTCCCACCGATGGTGGGTATACACCACCGACAGTAGTAAGTATGTCGCTGGTTACCTTGTAAAACCAGTCAACCTCGGCGCTTACCTTTCCATTCCATAGTGCCATGTCAAATCCGGCATTGAATGTCGATGACTTTTCCCATGTAAGGTCTTTATTGGGATAAGAAGTGGTGTATATGCCATTAACATTTTCATTCCCGATATTTGCCACGGGGCCCTGTATGGTTACAAAACGCAGATAATCATAGGTGCTGTTGGTTACATCATTCCCGAGAATGCCGTATGAGGCGCGCAGCTTAAGATTGGTGATGGTACTCCTGATACCTGAGAAGAAGTCTTCTTCCGATATCCTCCACCCGAGAGACGCTGAAGGGAAAACTCCGTAACGATTATTCTCAGGGAAGTTTGTTGATGCATCAACCCTGGCAGATACCTCAGCCAGGTAACGATTGTCATAGACATAATTAAAGCGTCCGACCCACCCGATACGGTGTATTGTCAGACTTCCGCCCGTGGGTTTGTCCGGGTTTTCCTTGGCAAAGGTAAACTCGGCTATATCATTCAGGTCGAAATTACGGCCGTATGCGCCAAGGCTGGTTCCTGTATAACCAGACTGTTCAGCAACAATAAGCGCATCGATAATATGCTTCGTATTAAATGTATGCTGATATGTGATAAACTCCTGCGTGGTCCACCGGCTGGATTGGGAGTAACCCTCGCTGAGAAGCGCTACGGTACCATATGGGGAGTCAATCTCGGTAAGAGTGTTTGATGATGATGTCGGATCGATTGACCAAATCGTATACGGTGTATAGAATGACTTGGAGTGGAAATAGTTCCTGTCATAGCTTCCGGCTACTTTGAATGAAAGTCCCTTAAGGAAGGGAGCATCATACTTCAGTGCCAGTGTGGTCTGCAGCCCGGTTCTGTCATTATTGTTAAAACCTGAAAGATCTCTTGCTGCCAGAGGGTTATTTCCTGTAAGAAGTGAGGTTGAAAGATACTTGCCGTCATCAAGTCTCGAATTGATGTAAGGATGTGCCGTAAGGATCTGGTTCATAAGGTTGAGCCCCACTGAATTTCCGTTGCCGTCAAAGTTAGAGATCTGGGGATTATATGTATTGGCTACATTTCCGCTTACATCGAGTGATACCGACAGTGATTTTGTTACACGGGCGTCAATGTTTGAACGAAGGTTGTAACGCGAGTAACCAACGCCGTCAATTATGCCCTTCTGATTCAGTGCTCCGAGAGACATGAAATACTTTACATTGTCGGTGCCCCCGCTAAGGGTCAGGTTGTTATGTATCGTGGGGGCACTCTTTCTGATCATCAGGTCGCTCCAGTTGGTATTACCATATATGCCATCAGGGTCTCCATTGGTCACCTTATCAACAACCTCATCGGAAAAGGTATGTGTCCGGCCGTTTATCTCATCCGCATAGTTGTACCATTTCACAAATTCTTCACCGTTGAGATATTCCGGCATACGGGTATTGCTGCTGAGAGTGTAAGAGGTGTTGAAGGTAAATACCGGCTTGCTGAGGTTACCCCGTCTTGTGGTAACCAGGATCACGCCGTTGGCGCCTCTGACACCGTATACAGCAGATGCGGCAGCATCTTTCAGTATGGTGATAGACTCTATCTCCGACGGGTCAAGGTTATCGAACGACCGTTCAACACCGTCAACGAGCATCATCGGCGAGTTGCTGTTCAGCGAACCAAAGCCGCGGACATACATGGCAACACCGTCAGCGCCAGGCTGACCGGATGACTGCCTGGTTATCAATCCAGGCAGCTTGCCTACAATTGCCTGAGAAATATTAGGCATCGGAGCTCTCTGGATCTCTTCAGACTTAACTGAGGAAACAGACCCAATAAGAGATGCCTTTTTCTGGGTACCGTAACCGACGACAACCACATCATCAATGTTAATGGTTGCTGCCTCAAGAACGATGTCTATCACATTCCTTCCGGAAACCTGAACCTCCATCGTTTTCATTCCCACGGAAGAAAACACCAGGACAGAATTACCGGGAATGTTTGACATAAAATACTTTCCATCGGCATCGGTAGATGTGCCAATGGAGGTACCTTTAAGATAGACCGTCACGCCAGGGATAGTGACTCCCGAATTATCGGTTACACTTCCTGTGACATTAATCTGTCCGGACACGTTCTGAGCGACTGTCAGTATGCTGATAAGAAACATTATCAACAATACCGGGCTCCTGTGTCCAAAGAGACATACATTAATCTTTTTTTTCATAGAATTGGGTTTATTTAAGGATTTGTTTTTGAGAATCGTTGTTATTCAAGCGTTTTCCATATCTCGTACATACCTCTCGGCATGTGGAAACAACCCTTCCACTTACCTCCTTTGAGAGACAGCAGGACCTCACCGCGCCTGTTGAGGTAGCCGAACCACTCGGGATAATCTTTGTCTTTGAAATTCCTCCACGTGTATTCGTGAATAGTCTCAAACCATTTTTTACTGGCTTCATTCCCGGTGAGCCTGTATCCTTTGGCCATCGTGATCAGGCTTTCAATATGTACCCACCAGAGTTTCTGATCCCATTCAAGCTGCTGTAGCGGATAATCAAGCCTGTCTTTATAATAAAATATCCCACCGTACTCCTTATCCCATCCATATTCTATCATATTAAGAGCCACCTCGTTAGCCTTGACAATTAATTCCTGACGATTAAGAATCCTGCCAAGGTCCATTATAAACCACATAGCTTCGATCGCGTGACCCGGGTTGACAAGCCTGCCTTCAAAACTGTCGGAAAGGGTTGCCTCCGGAGTTATGTTTTCAACGATGATACCGAGCTCAGGCCTGTAAAAAAGATCCATAATTGTATGGATGCAATTCTCTATGGTTTTGTCAAGAAATTCTTTATCAATGAGATGCTCCATCTGGAGCGAGAGGTTGGAGAGGATCATAGGGAACGCGAAATTCTGCAACTCTCTGGTACCTGGGCAGGCTTTGTTCCATATCCCTTTAGGATTCTTTTCCTTTTCAAGGATTTTATTAAAGGTTTTCTGCGCGATGTCTGCATATTCCCCGCTTCCTGTTGCCAGGCTCAGTTGGGCGAAAGCCATAGCAGCAAAAGTGTATGAGAAAATATTATAGGGTTGAACAAGAGGACTGCCATCACGAGCCAGCGAGAAGTACCAGTTATAGTTCCCATCGTGGCCGTGCTTTTTCAGAAATTCGCCTCCCAGAACAGCACATTCAAGCCACTCCTGGCGTTTCTCAACCTTATTATACAGCATTGAAAAGAGCCATGCTTCCCTTCCCTGAAGCCAGATAAATTTGTCCGTGTCATAAACCTTTCCTTCACGGGTAAGACACGAGAAGTATCCACCGTATTCCCTGTCGGGAGATTTCTCCAGCCAGAATGGAAGAATATTGTCCAGTAACTCCCTTTTGTACTGGTTTGCTAAAGAGTAAATATCCATTTCTAAAAACAGTTATTTCTTAATCCACAATCGTTCTATTTCTTCAAGAGTTTTGCCGGTTGTTTCAGGCACTTTTTTCCATATGAGCCACAAGTAAGGAAGGCACATTAATGCAAACAGGAAGAACGTGCCGGCTGGTGTCAGGTGCTCAAGGAACCAAGGGGTAAGCTGCCCGATAAGATAAGTGCCTATCCATAGCGAGAATCCGGCGATGGACATTGCCAGTCCTCTGATGTTATTCGGATACATCTCCGAGAGCAAAACCCATATTACAGCGCAGATTGATATTGCACAGGAAAATATATATACCAGGAAGAAAACAAGAAGGTATATGCCTGAAAGACCCATAGCCTGTCCCTTAAGGAAATAGAGGCCGATAGCCATCAGTGAAATGATCATTCCTGTCACCCCGAAATAGACCAGTTTTTTGCGGCCCACTTTATCGATTATGATCAGTGCTATCACGGTTGTAACCATATTAACAAGGCCAACCAGCACCTGGTAAAAAAGAGAATCTCCGCTTGACAGTCCGCTGTCCTGAAATATCTTGGGGCCATAATAAAGTACAGCGTTGACACCCATGAATTGACCCAGAACAGCTATTGCAGCTCCGATCAGAACGGCCCTGAATATACCGGGTTTGAAGATCATTGACCATTCGGATCTGGTCTCAGAGGTTGACAGAGACCTGATATCAGTGATCTGGGCATCTGCCTCACTCTCATCCCTGAGGATTCTTGTCAGGATTTTCCGTGCTTTGCTTTCCGATTGTCTGACCACCAGCCATCTGGGACTCTCCGGTATAAAGAAGATCACGGAAAAGAAGAGGATTGCCGGCAATGTTTCTGCACCGAACATTGCACGCCATATCTCGGTAACAAAGATCTTGCCTGTCAGATCTCCGGCCGGATTGTAACCGGAGACGGAGAGTTTCAGAAGCATGAAATTGGCAAGGTAAGCTCCGAGAAATCCTATGGTTATTGCCAGCTGGTATAGCGAGACAAGGCTCCCGCGGTACTTCGGCAGGCTGACCTCGGAGATATACATCGGGGAGACGATTGACACGACTCCGATACCTATGCCACCTAATATCCTGTAAATAACTAATCCCGTATAGCCTGATGATACTGCACACCCCACGGCTGACACGCTGAAGAGTAACGCGGACAGTATCATTGTCTTCTTACGTCCGAAACGATCACTCAACATACCGGCCAGGCTCACCCCGATAATTGATCCTACCAGTGCGCAACCAACGAACCAACCAATCTGCATTGAATTCAGATCAAACTGCAGGGTGACCTGCTGAACTGTTCCTGATATCACTGCTGTGTCATATCCGAATAAAAATCCGCCTATAGCCGCCACCACGGAAAGGGAGATGACGTACCCGATATTCTGTTTGGCCCTTCCCATCGCCTATGCTATTTCAAAATATTCCCTGTACCGGTCATACAGGTGCCCGGCTTGTAAATAGGCAGACTGCGGGCTCATAAAATGAGAGAACTCGAATGTTATGGCTTTATCATATCCTGCACGTTTGGCAGCTTCAAGCTTCATCCTCAACTTATCGAACTTTATAGGAAAGAACCTTATCGGCATATCACGGTCAAATGACTCGGCATTGGTCCAGCACTGCATCCCATATTTGTCTGCAAGCTTTTTATTCACGGAAAAAAACGCGTCCAGTTCGTCATAGTCAATCTGTCCGTCCTGAAAGGCGCATGCATCAACCACGTCATGAATGCCGTCAAATATCTCGTTCCACTCCTTTTCATGCTGTTCTACCGAGACGGCATTCTCTTTTGTCAGCCTGGCTCCTGCTGCCTCGACTGCTTTTTTTCCGTCAATCCACGGAGAGATAAATGTTGGCAGACCGCCGGACACATCCTTGCATTGCTTGCCCATGGCACGAAATGCCCCTATCGCTCCTTTTGTCTTTCGACTTATCTCACCGCTGATATACCATCCTTTAAAACTTTGATACTTTGCGCCATAGGTATTCCATACTTCGTCGATGACATATTTATTGTCCTCTATCTCCCAACTCAGGTCACCCGTTTCCCAATATTTTCCTGAATCATATAAACCGAAAAAGAATTTCATATCATACTTGTCTGCAAGACGCAGGTACATGTCAACCAGGTCGACAGAAGGCATATAGCAGTTATGTTTCCTTATCAGGTATTCCGAGGGGTAGGTTATAAACTTCCGATATCCTGAACGAATAAGTATGACAGTATCAATACCTATTGCCTTCATATGGGCAAAGTCTTTATCCCATTCAGCCTCTCCCCAGTTCTGGTGTGGTATATCATGTGATATCTCATCCAGAAAAGTGCCGGTGATCATTATACCGTTATTACGTGGCACGAGAAGAGGAGACGCTCCCGGAAGACTCCTGCCCGCGGCAAATGAATCCTTTTCCTCGTTTGTCTTGCATGATGCCAGTGCCGGCATAACAATTCCTGCTGCTCCTGCCACTGCAGCTTTCTTGATGAATTCGCGACGGTTGTTGCTTTCCATATTAATGTTTGCTAGGTTCTGTTGTTTTACTGATAAATTCTCCTTTTATATTCACGTCCAATGTGTTGAAGGGATCAAGCACCCTGTCAATCAACAGAGCTGTCTCGCCCCTCAGTATGATGCGGTCAGTGTTCCGCGCCTGGCCTTTGAAAATAATTGAGAGTGACCGGGAAATACTTTCCCCGGTTACCTTTATGTTGTTCTGAGCGGCAACCAGGCAAATAATGTCGGCTGCCTTCTTAACAGTCAGTGGTTCATCAACGAATTCGATATCAGTCAGAGGATAGCTATCTCTCAGCCCCTCCAGTTCCGACAGCCGTGTCATATCAAATGCCCTGAAAAAGGTCTGGTTTGTCCATCCGGAACTCTTTCCCACACCCTTCATTATGCCTGTGGAACCGATACGCTGAAGGGATTTAAACCACTCGTGATCACAAGATACATCGAGGTAAGGGAGAAGATAGCCTCCGGCATCAAGCAGAGCGTTCTGCACACTTCTGACGGATACTTCAGATATCTTCAGGCCGTTTATTACAGCCAGTGACGCGAGAGCGCCGGCGGCCTGTCCAACCTGCAGTACCACAGGCTGAAGTCGGGTAGCGCCGTTGGCGAGGTTAGTTACAGAGATCGATTTCTCTGCTACTATAAGTCCCTCTTTTTCTTCGGGGATCAATGTGCCGAGGGGCAGACCAAAAGAAGGTACAGGATAAAAGTTTAGGTCAGGCAATGCATCTGCACCCGAATAACTGCTATGATGATGATCAACCGGGTAGTCACCTACAGCGACGCTTGTCCTGTAAAGCTTATCCGGCTGATTATACGGATCTGTGATATGGTTCAGGGTGAATCTCACCTTCCCGTGAATTCTTCTTGACTCCCTGTGGTATGGGATGAACGGCAGGCTGTCAGGAGTCGGGAACTCATCATCAGCCAGGGCCAGGTTACGATAGCCCAGCTCATGCTGGATAAAATAGATGAACCAGCGGGTTTTCTGTTTTGCCGGTCCGAGAGCTTCATTCCGCTCCCGTGGCTTCATATCAATAAGATTTACATAATAGTCATTACCGCTCAGAGGCCAGTTTATCATGTATTTATTGTTCGGGAGCCTGCCGTAGCTAAGCATCATCCCGCTTGACCACTCAGCGCCAGACGTGTCATTACCCGCGCAAAGAGGGTTGATACATGAGCATGCAAATAAAGTTGAATCGTAACCTTCAGGCCTGGTAACAGCTATCTCTCTGCCGTAATCTTTAAGTATAGCGACGTAAGTGATGTCCTGGATGATATCATTTGCCATCTCAGGGGCAAGATCTTCTCCGGTATCATATCGCGAATCCATTCCAACATCATACTTCACACTGCACATTTCTGCAACATCGCCAAGCTCTGTCGCATCAATGATTAATCCCGCAGAATACCTCAGGACGCCATCTGCTGTTCTCACATTGACTTTCCACCTGTTGCGCGATCGTGTCACCCTTGTAACTGAGGCATTTCGCAGTACCGTCAGGTTTGGTTCTGCCGCGGCCATTTCAGAAAAGATTTTATTTCCGGCAGACGGTTCAAACATTATATTGCTCACCCATCCTGTTTTGAGATGCGTATCGCTGCCATAATAAGAGATAAGGGCATTCCTGAATTCGCCCCATATACCTCCGGGCAGATTATAGTTTCCGTCAACAGCACTTACTCCTGAACTTGTAAGCATCCCTCCCAGCCATTCATTTTCCCCGGCAACAACAGCAGAGACCCCCATCCTCGCGGACTGAATACCTGATGCAATGCCACTTGTGCCACCTCCGGCAATAAATACATCGGTAGTTGTTCTCCTGCCGCAGGCAGAGATGGTCAGTACCAACAATAAAAAAGATGCTGCCCTGGTCATAAGTCTAGTATAAGTTGACCACACCGAAATGCGTATGTTCCAAGTTTAAATGAGTTCGTATCTTTTATATACCAGCGCTGCAGCCCCAATCGCCCCTGAAATGGCAGCAATCTCCGAACTGCTTATCTGGCAGTTGGCAAGAGGATCTTTCAGTGCAGTCTTGTGAAGGCCATAACGTATAGAATCACGGAAGAAACTGCCTACCCTGGCATACTTGCCACTGATGACTATCATCTCCGGATTAAGAAGGTTTATTATGTTGCCCAGGGCAATCCCCAGTTTATCACCTTGTGCCTGCAGAAGAGAGGTTGAAAGCTGATCTCCGCTATTTGCCGCCTCAATAATATCATCATAACGGACATCGGCAATATTCGTACTATTAAATCTGACAGACAGTTCACCTTTTACAATCGCTTCAGCCAGGTCTGTTTCGAGGGCCCTGCCTGAGACCTCCGTTTCAAGACATCCTTTCTTTCCACAGATGCAAAGTCTGCCGTCGTTACATCTGAACTGCATATGACCAAATTCTCCGGCAAACCCGGAACTACCGGTAATAAACCTCCTGTTTGCCATAATTGACATACCTATACCGCGACTTATATTGACAATCAGAGTATTGCTGATATTCTTCAGCTTTCCGACAACCTGTTCCGCGAGACCAATCACCCGGGTGTCATTGTCTATGAATACAGGCAGGCTTAACTGGGAAGAGAGATACTCTGCCACCGGGGGATCATCAAAACTAAAGTAATTATATGACCGGCCGAGATGACTGTTAACCCTGCCGGTAAGACCAACACCAACACCTATTATATAATCAAGCGGGATTCCTGACTGTTCAATAGCATTGTTGATGAACCCAACTACCTCATTACAGCACTCCTTATTATCTGCAAGGACAAATGATCTGTCAGTCTGTGAAAACTCTGATTTGAGATCAATACTAAAGATCTCAACATGTATTCTTTTCAGCAGAATCTCCACGCCGACGGCGAAGAATTTGTCTTTTCTCAAGGTATAGACGACAGGCTTTCTCCCGTTTTCGGTCTCCTTTTTACCCTCTAATACTATAAGCTCCCGCTTCTTAAGCTCGTTCATAAGCTTTGTAACCGTCGGGACACTTAGCTTTAAGTAGTTCGCGATACCGGATAATGCGACTGCCGAATCAGATTTTGAAAGGTACTTGATTATTCTGGCGCTCTGCTTAATCGACCTTCCCTCGTTATCTGCCGCGAGGTGCTCGTCAAATAAATCTCTGATTGTCATGATATAAATTATGATGACTGCAAGTTATTAAATTTTTTTATTATCATCAAAGGCTTTTTCTATTTATTTTAATATATATTTGATTCATTATTGTTATATGAGCTTTAATTACTATTTATCAATTCCATATTATTGTTACTTCGTCTATATATTAATTTCTTTTACTAACATCAGAAGTGATGGGTGTCAGGAGACCTGAATTCTGAATATAACAGCCCGGATTGCTATCTTATAAAGACATCAATATTTTGATAAACAGAACAGAAAAATTTACCTGAGACATGAATAACACCAGAAGAGTTTTCATAAAAAAAGGCGCATTGGCGCTGGCCGGCACTGCTTTACTTAAAGAGGCATTATTTGCCGCATCGAAGCATGACGGAATAACCGGACTGCAGCTGTATTCAATACGTGATGACATGATCCGCGATCCTCTCGGATCACTGGCAATACTGGCTGAGACAGGTTATAAATACATTGAACATGCAAATTATGAGAATGGCAAATTCTATGGTTATTCAGCCTCCGAACTAAAGAGGATACTTGATGACATGGGTTTAAGTATGATAAGCGGTCATACTGAAATGAGCGGCCGGCACTGGGATCAGGTCGCCAGGGATTTTACAGACAGCTGGAAGCGTACCCTGGAAGACGCCGCCAGACTTGGACAGAAATATGTTATCAGCCCGTGGATTGATGAAAACCTGAGGAAAAGCTATGCCGATTTCAGAGTTTTCTTGGATGTTTTCAATAAGTGTGGCGAGCTATGCAGACAGGAAGGCATGAAGTTTGGCTATCATAACCACAATTATGAATTCAGACAAAAATTCAATAATGAAACGTTATTTGACATCTTTATGAAGAGCACTGATCCTGACCTCGTAACAATGCAGCTGGATATCGGTAATCTTTTTGACGGCGGAGCCGTGGCAGTTGAGGTTGCAGGTCAGTACCCGGGACGATTTGAAAATGTGCATGTGAAAGATGTTATCAGGAAAGCGGAGGACGGTCAATATGAGAGCACGATAATAGGGAACGGGGTGGCAGATGTCCGGAATGCTTTAGCACTTATAAGAAAGACTGGCAAGACCCTGACAATAATTATTGAACAGGAGTCATACCAGGGCAAAACACCAATGGAGTGCATAAGACAGGATCTCGGGATCATAAAAGAATGGGGATACTGATGTTATGAAGTGTCACAGAAGCCATTAACCGTTAAAGAACACGCGTAAGGACTTTGTTCACATAAAAAGTGGAATACTGATAATATAAACGCCCAACCTGTTGCAGGATTTTATTTTTCCCCGCTACATGCATTAAATATAATCTCCCTTCTCGATGCTTTGCGTCAGGTCCTTCAGCAATCTCACCATCGGAGCGCCGTCGACAAGATCATGGTCAACAAGTATTGTCATATTGAGAATCTCCCTGACCCTTACCTCGTCATTTACCACCACTGCCTTTTTAATGACAGAACCGATGCCAAAGGAGACCGGGTGTACCGACCTGTGAATGAACCAGCCATTGACTCTGCCAATCATCCCGACGGAAGTAATGACTGCATTGCCCATTTTTTTATATGCTGTGGCAGGGCTGCCAAGCATTGCTCTCCATACCAGCCGCCTGACAAAGCCGGGGGAGCGGTAGTAAATTCTTTCCGTGAGAGTTGTTCCCCTGTTAATGACAATATCACCTGCAGACATTTCCGTGGCTTTGGCATTCTCTATCTCAGAGGTGATCTCAGCAGCGGTCCTGGCTCCGGTATTTTCAATGATCACCGGGATGGGCACTTTCTCCCCCCTGATGGTCTTTTCAACCAGGATAGAGATATTAATATCATTGAACATCACCATCTTTCTCTTTCCGGCAAGATATGCCGTGGCTTCCGGATGCTTGGCAAGGGTACTGCCGATAACCTTGATAAGCCATGCATTGAAGGAGACGAATGAGCCTTTTCTTCTTAGTTCGTGCAGTTTCCTTCGGCTTTCCGTCACATCGAATTCAAGAAGGGCAGCAACATGATGTTTCTTCAATCCAATAGAGAAGATATCAAAGGTTGCTATCCGTGATCCTGGTATTTTTCTTACTGTAAAGTCCTTTACCATTAGTTTCGTTCCTGGTTCCGTCAGGATGAAGGAATGTTTCATGCCGGAGTGACTCTTGCTGTAAAATAATCACGTGTCACAGGTCACATCTGTGACAGGTATAATCACTCCCTTTCGTTCCGTTTCATGTCCTTGTGGAAGTTTTTTAACATTTTCCCGAAGGATTTATCCTTTTTACGCTTCTCCGCAACAGTTGCTGAATATCTCTCCTGCTCCTTAAGCATCTTCAGGTAGTTTTCATACGACCCCCTGTCAATTAAGCCGTCGTCCAGGGCTTCGAGGACAGCACAGCCGCTCTCGTTGATATGCCTGCAGTCGGGAAACCTGCACTCCGAAGCAATATCACGGATATCCCTGAAGGTGACGCCAATCCCCGCTGCATCATCAGTCATTCCCAGTTCTTTCATTCCCGGGGTGTCAATGATGATACCGCCACCCTCCAGTACAATAAGCTCACGGTGTTCCGTAACATGCTTCCCCTTATTTGTGCTTCGGCTTATCTCACCCGTCCTGAGGAGATCACTGTTAAGGAGGTTGTTTATCAGTGTTGACTTGCCGACACCTGATGATCCGATCACGCAGTAGGTCATCCCCTTCCGGATGAACTCCACAACCTGGTCAACACCATCACGTGTGACGTTGCTCAATAATATATACTGCACCTTTCTGTCACGCTTCTCCAGTGCACTCACTGATTCCATTATCACAGCCTCGCCAACAAGGTCGGTCTTACTCAGCACAAGGACAGGTTCAATACCTGCTGAGTAACAGATCGTCAGGTATCTTTCAAGCCTGTTGATATTGAAGTTATTACTGATTGCCTGCACTATAAAGGCATAATCAATATTTGAAGAAATAATCTGCTTCTCCCCGGCTTTTCCAACTGCCTGTCTTGCGAGGAGCGATTTCCTGGGAAGAATACTGTTAATAACTGCGTGTTCTGAATCATAAGGTGTCATAGTCACCCAGTCTCCCACAGCAGGAAAATCTTCCCTGGATGAGGCTGAGAATCGCATATTACCGGTTATCTCTGCTTCATATTCATTATCGCCGGTTGATACGATATATCTCTCCCTGTGTTCCCGGGTAACCCGGCCGATTGAAAAGCCAGATAGTTCAGGACTGTTTATGCGCTGTAAGAGTTCTTCAGGAAGTCCGAGATCCGCTAATGTCATCTGTAACTGCGTTTTTAAACATAAATAAAACCAGATACAAAAGTAATAATAATGGATGTCAATACCGGTCATCCCTGAGTCCTGAATGACCTGACAGATGCAGAAAAGAGACAGTGGCAGATGTGTCCGTGTTTATTTTAAGTCTCTTGCCAGGTTTTCATTTACCCTGAATCTCACGATCCTGACGATCAGATCCAAAGGCAATGGCCTGCCTAACGGAAACCGGACAGATCCCTTTCCCTGCTTGTATTGCGAAAGTTCCTTTGCAAACTCTGAATGTCCCGAGGGGGTTGCGTAGAAGCCGATATGTCTTTTGAATCCAGCAAAATAGACAAGCGGCCTTCCGTTCAGCTTATACGCAGGCATATTATATGCAAAGCTCTCTTCAGCACCCGGGGCATTTTCAATAACAGCATCTCTCATCTGCCGTAAGAGTACCCTTACCTCCTCAGGAAAAGAGTCTATATATTCACCGACAGTCATGCTTCCTCCTTTAATGCTCATCTGTTTTCCTTCTCCGCCGGGAAGTGAAGCATGAAAACCACAAGTGAGAGCAACACCATAACAATAAACATTATCATCGCCGCTGTCTCACCCCTCTCCCCGTAATAACCGGCAGCATTCAGGACTGAATATATAACCATTCCCAGCGCTGCCATATTTACTAACCTGCCCGGGTGCTTTCTTCTCAGGACCAGGATTCCGCTGATGATACAAAAGGTCGCCATAAGGAACTCTGAAGCAAGATGGAAAGAAAGTTCCGTCCTGCCTTCGGGGAGGGTTGTTCCTGAAAGAATTACCAGCCACATTCCGATAATAGCTATCCCCAAGACAAGGGAATAAATCCCGATGATTTTGTTTTTCATATCAATTACCTGAAGATTGGTTTGCATAAAGATATCAAAATAACAACCAGTATAACAGTCGGGTAAATCCATGAGTGACCGGTGGCCGAAGGTGGTAGGAATTACCTGCATAATGACCTTGTATGGGTCAGGAGCTCCTGTCCACCTGGCAATCCGTGCCCCGGAATGATAATCTCCGCTTGCCTGAATTTCTCAATTATCCGGTCGACAGTTCCGGGATAACTGTGAAGGTCCCCATCAGCGGTATTGCCCAGGGTACGGGCATCAAGGCTCTTGCAGATACATCCGGGAAATAACAGTTTCTCTGAAGGTATCCAGACAACAATATTATCCATGGAATGGGCAGCTCCGGGGAAAAAACAGAAGACCGGTGTTTCACCAAGCTTTAGTTCCAGGGAATCCGTAAAACCAATATCAGGCACAGGCAGACCTTTACGCCTGGCAATATCTATTGTAGCCTGGTTTGCATATGACACTACTCCCTTGTGTTTCAGGCATTCCAGCCCTCCCATGCAATCTGCGTGCCAGTGATTGGGAACAAATCCCCTGATCTTCAGACCCATCTGGTCCTCCAGGTAAGTGACCAGTTCACAGGTAAGAGAATCATTCCAGGGTGTATCGAACAGGAGAGCCTCACTGTCTTCGATAAATATCAGCCCGTTTGCCCCGACTCTGCCATAATCCGGAATGGTCTCGTAAGAGAGGTGAATATAAGCGTTATCTGAGATCTGTATCAGTTCCAGGTCAGGAGAGATGCTTATTGTCTCCTGCGGGTAACAGGCAGAACAGATGGAGATAAACAGCGCAATGAGGTACAACTTCTTCACATGTTAAAGATAGAAACAAAAAAAACAGGAGATGAAACCGGAACCATCTTTTAGGCAAGGGTAATGCAGGTCATGGAGTTTTCCCTGCAGGCAGGCATTACGGTAAATATGCCTGTCATGAAAATTAGCCGGCGAAGTATCAGTGATCTCATGACATTTCCTGGCTGCCGGGACAGAGGGAAGAAGGGCATAACAGGCCAGGACTCACCTGCAAATGATCATATTACCGTACTTCATCAGGCCATGGAAAACAACACTGTCTTTATCTCCCGGAAAATTACGTTCGTATTTACGGTAGACATCTGATAGAAGAAGTTCGTTATCTCTTTCATTGAAAATGTGAAAATCCACTCTGTCATCGTGAAAGGCTTCCTGATCCACCCTGGCACATACCACAGGTGAACTGCACGAGAAATCAAATTTACTGAGCTCAATGGTCCTGCTGGTTGGGTTATTTGCCGTTTTAAATGTAACCGAAAGCTTATTTATGTCATAAACGATACTCCACTGAGTATCCTCCTGTTTTACAGCTTCCAGGATTGAGAAGGCATAATCAGGCAGGTTTGCATCGCACGGTTTATTCCTTATCATTGTGGCTGCTCTTACAAACCGTTCTCCGGATGTGTTTGACTTTACCTCAAGGCTTCCCCCAAAGCCACTGAAATTCTTTATGTAGTCAATGGATTGTTTATAGTGATTATTGCTTAAGACAGGGAACTCTGCTTCATCACCGGAAATGAAATATGATTTTCCCTCAAAGAATTCTACTACCAGGGTCTTACCTTCACTATCTGTTATAAAATAATGCAGGTTAATAAATAACGGCTCCGTCATGATACTATCCTTTATCTCAATGATCTCTTCCACTGTTGCATAGTTATCAAGGCAATACTGGACCCATTGCATCTCATTCAGCCTGTATCCGGCGGTAGTGGCAGGTGTCTCTCCCCATGAATTGAGTTCTTCAATAACAAGGCCCTTTTCGTTCATCCCTCCCAATGGAAATTCCTTTCCAAACTGGTTGAAGGTTATGCTTCCGTATCTTGAGGTCCACGAAATTCTTTTTGAGCCACTAATGTAAGCCTCTTTAAACAGACCCCTCTTATTAACCAGGATTAATCCGTCGCCAACAGGCCAGTCAAGGTTCTTTGCCACCAGGAGGCTGTTTGAGTCTTTGATGCAGAATGCCGTACAGGCATCTGCCTGGCCATGGAAGACAGTCAGTATGAGAACCATGAACAGACTGATGACTATTGGTTTTGTTAAAATGAATGTACCTTTTACTGCCGGCTTTATGTTAACCGAGCCGGCCCACGGTGTTGCAGGTTGATCATGCATCATCTGTTGTCAGTTTAAGGAAGGCAAGATATAACGTTTAAGTAAATTAAAGAGAGAAGACCTGGTGGTATAGTTACCCCCGGTGAACACGACGACGGTCTCCTTTTCCGGCAGCACCATTATCACCTGGCCACCCCAACCGTTGGCTCTGAACATGCTTATACGCCTGGTTCCTCCTCCAAATTCACTTATCCACCAGGTATACCCATATCCATTTCTGCCTGAATCTTCAATGGGTATGCGGATCCCTGAATTATTCCCGTAAACAGCTGCACTTTTCTTCACCCATCCGGATGATATGATCCTCTTTCCATCCCAGATTCCATCGTTTAAATATGTTACTCCGAATTTTATCATATCCCTTGGTCTGAGATGCAATCCCCCGCCGGTTTCCAGTTCTCCGTTCGGGAACCTGTCCCATTGGATGGAATCGATGCCCATTGGTCCAAAGAGATACTTTTCCGAGAATTCTGCTATATCCATACCCGACGCATGTCTCATTATTTCTCCAAGGGTAATTATTCCACCGCCATTGTATGTAAATACTTCTCCCGGTTTGCTGACCAGGGGTTTCTCAAGTACACATGACACGGGATCATCGGAGCATTCGAAATACAGCCGGTCAACGTCATTGGCAGGTGTTCCGTGAGGTGCATGCCATTCATCCCATTCCAGTCCGGATGTCATGGTCAACAGATTCTCAATAGTGATCCCCGATTTTTCGCCCGTATTATATTGCTGATGTTGAGGCAGGTAGTCAAAAATCGATTGCGTGACGCTCTCTATGATCCCTTTTTCTATGGCAATGTCGAAGCATGCAGAGGTAACACTCTTGGTGCATGACATAACCTGATGAAGCATCGTTCTGTCCCATTGCACCTGCTGACCTCTGTACATGGGTGCATCCCATACATAGGTGTGACCTGGAAAGTACTCTTCAAATACCAGCATCCCTTTTCGGTATATCAGCATGGAGTGGATCTCTCCATACCTGCCTTTAATAATCGTTCCTACAGCCCTGACGATCAATTCCGGATCAATCCCAGCCTGCTCCAAACTACCTGTCGTCAATCCATCATCCAGCTGTTCGGGCATCCTGTAAACACTACCCCCGGAAGATTTTCTTTCACACCCGGGAGTCAGCAGGGTAATAAGCATTAAAAATATTAAGGTTCTCATAACTGTTGTCTGCCTGCCGCTGCTACGACAAACATTATTTTCAATTAATTGAATTATTGATAATTGTGGGGACAATATATAAAATTCCCGGGATCTGGCCCCACTGCTAACCATGAAAACGAGTTACACCGGGAACCTGAGAATGGGTGCCTGATAAGCGGGCCTTTCAGAATTTTAACAGCTTGTCCGAGGCTGCTTCTGACTTTTCCCGCACTGTGAAGAATGTATAAGTGATCAAAATAACCCGATCTGTTTGCCTGGCAGAAAATCAAAAGAGGCTGCAGTTTGTGCAGCCTCTTTGTCTGTTTACCTAAAACTAACCTAAAAATGT
Organism: Bacteroidota bacterium; assembly: GCA_003250475.1. GTDB lineage: Bacteria > Bacteroidota > Bacteroidia > Bacteroidales > VadinHA17 > SR-FBR-E99. Next base: position 25,425 of record QKGI01000066.1, read on the forward strand.
CTTATGAGAAACTATTCTAGTATAAAGACGGATGAAAGATCAAAATGTTTACATAACCATGAAGTTTTTCTTACAAATCTTTATACAGACGGTAATTTCCCATTCATCTCCAACCTTTTTCAACATCAGCACACTGCTTCCGTTATATGGAAGTTCTTCTCTTACTGCTCTGAACCTGCATATTAAAGCAGCATGATCATGAGTGACACAAATGGATGTGATCTCAAGAGTGTCAATGAAATCATTCCTGTCCATATCTTTCTGAAAACGGGCAATCACCATGTCGCGTCCGACAGTTAACGGTTGTTCAGCTTCCGGTGATATAAAAAGTACATCACGGGAGTAAAACTGCATGAGTTTCTTCACATCCCTGCCGTTATAGGCATCCTTCCACTCATCACCCGTTTCCCTGAAGGCACCCGACAATATTTGGAAAGATGGGTCGTCTGACTGCGCGAAAGCTGACAGTACCAGCAATGTCAGGCCAATGATAGCCCACCGGTACCCGATAATCCTTTCTGTCATATTCTTCATCATGCTTTTCTTTACACTATTCAGGCAATCATTAACCACACTTTTCCGGTTCAGTCTTTCTTAGCAATCTCAAACCTGCACCTGTCTCCATCCCAGAGAGTCTCCCGGACGGTAAGGGTGCATGAAGGTTCAAGAGTGGCAGCCATTGCAGTCATCGGGTTTATGCAGTACATATGGCAAGGCCTTGCGATACCTCTTTTCTTTGCGATAGCACAGAGCAGACAACTGCTACCCTCACCCGTGACAGTATCGTGACCCACAGTAACATCCCAGGTTATACATCCGAATATGTCAGATGATGTTCTGAGCAACTGTTCGGGTGTTTCTATACCCATCTGGACACGCTGTCCCCGGGCCATCACCATTTGCTCGGTCACCTTCTTTTCGGTTACTGCCTCCCTGATACCGAACTTTTCAAAGTTATCTGTAGCATCTGCCAGGACTCCCGCATAAAAGAGTTGAAGTAATTTTAATTTTCTGTCTGTTTCCATGTCTCAATTTTTTAAGTTTGTCACTGCAAAGTTGCACTGAAAGCTGAGGGGCGTAAATAGTGACCGATCATCATTTCAGACAATGGATACCGAACTACTGATAAAGAGATTCCGGAACCTTGTTGATGAAGCACAACTCTTTCCGGGTGACATTGACTATTCAATCCTTGCAGGCCATGTGCGTTTGCTTGACAGGATTGCCATGGTTGAGAACAGCTCTCTCACAGTCTTCGATATGTTCCAGAAGAAGTATGTCTTCATACGCAACCGTTTCAGGGATACCCTGGGATATGATCCGGAAAAAGCTGCGGCGGAGGGCTTTGACCACTTCTTCAGGATAATGCATCCTGATGACCTGCCTATGGTTCTTGACACCACTACCAGGGCTTTGAGATTTATGATGAATGTACCCCCTGCCGAAAAGCAGGACTATAAGACGGTCTTTGAGCACCGTCTGCGTGATTCCTCAGGCCGTTACATAAGGTTCCTTCAGCAGGAAGCCGCCCTGGAACTGGATCTCAAAGGCAACCTGTGGCTTATTCTGATACTGGTTGACATTTGTCCCAACCAGCAGGAGACCAAGTCATTTCAGAGAAGCATGATCAATATACGCACGGGTCGCGCCTTACTCTTTAACGAGGGCCGGGAGGAACCTGATACAACACTTAGTCCGCGTGAGGTGGAGATTCTCGAATACCTCGGCAAAGGATTCTTCAGCAAGGAGATAGCGGAAAGGTTATACATCAGTGTAAATACTGTCAACAACCACAGGCAGAATATCATCAGGAAGATGGGCCTCACCAACACTTCCGAAGCTATCGCTTATGCTCACAAAATAGGGATAGTTTAAACTGATTTCCCCGGCAGGCACTAAACCATCCCTGGGTCAGTCATCATACCCCCACCCGTCCCCTGCTGTGAAGAAGAAAAACAGGGAGGTGAAATAAATTTACATTTAACAAATTCTTAACTGTAAGTAAGATAACTTTGACACATGTAATCATTTGGTTTGTTCAACTTCAAATAAATAGTACTATGAAAACAAGTAAAGAAAGATTAATGATTTTGTCGCTGTTGTTGGTGGCGGCTATGGTTCTGCCCTCAGCACTGATGGGACAGGGTTCGAAGACAAACTTTGCAGGCAGCTGGCTATATGATGCTGCCAGGAGCAATACAGGTCAGCAACAGGGACAGAACCAGCGTCCGGCGGGGCAGAACAGACCGGGCATGGGTGGCGGCGACTTTACAGTAAAGCAGGACGGAAACGTTCTGACTGTAGAAAGGACGATGAAAGCGCCTGACGGTACAGTGAGTACCATGACATCGAAATACACACTTGACGGTAGCGAGAGCGTCAACAGCACACGCGGGGGTGAGAGTAAATCGGTAGCAACATGGTCATCTGACGGTAAAACACTCACCATAAAGACTACCCGTACCATGAACAGAGGAGGTGAAACAAGGACAATGAAATCAACCGAGGTATGGAGTCTCTCAGATCCAAAGACCCTGACCCTGGAGATGACTATGCCGACACCCAACGGAGAGAGAAAAATGACATCCGTATACACCAAAAAGTAATTATATTTGCACGCGTGATCCCACCATGTGGCTTCACGCCCCCGGAGAGATGCCAGAGTGGTCGATTGGGGCGGTCTCGAAAACCGTTGTCCGGGTAACTGGACCTAGGGTTCGAATCCCTATCTCTCCGCAATCAGTACTGCAGGCCAGGGCCGTCGATGACGGCTCTGGCTTTTATTTTATGATGACGACGAATGAGCTTGCTCATGAGGAGAAAATCATGAAATAAAAGTTTGCGCCCTGGCGCCTATCGGCAGTGCTGATTGAAAGTCTCCTTCCAGGCGATCACCGAAGGTAATCCCCACCTGCTGTGCTGATTGAAAGTACCCCCAAAGGCGATCACCGAAGGTACTCCCTATCTCTCCGCAACACATGAATGACCCTGCGAAAGCAGGGTTATTTGTTTTTATGATGGCTCTGAGAAAGTTTGCTTTTGAAAGTGGCTGAAGAAAAACAAATGAAACCTGAAAGGTCAGTCATGTGTTGCCATCTCCCCCAAGGGCGATCACCGAAGGTAATCCCTATCTCTCCGCAATCAGCACTGCAGGCCAGGGCCGTCGATGACGGCTCTGGCTTTTATTTTATGATGACGACGAATGAGCTTGCTCATGAGGAGAAAATCATGA
>QKGI01000160.1 GCA_003250475.1 Bacteroidota bacterium
CCAAAAAAAATAAAATTAGCACTGATGAGTACCAACAGCGGGGATACACATAAGGCCAGACCAAGTTTTACCAGTGAACCCTGTGTGGTTTTAACAAGGATAAGAATAATTATCAGGGAGAGTATCTGGCCCGAGAGGTCAACCAGGGAAGATCTTGCGGGGTATTGATCAGCCAGCAGGACAGTTGTTATAATTCTGAAAACAAAAGATATACAGAAGTATGTAAATACAATTATTGCCAGTGTGGTAACGTCAGGCCGCATAGTTTCCGATACATTCAATAGCTTTGACCAGTCAAGAAAGTTGTTGACTACCAGGAATATAACCCAGACACTGACAAAAATTATGGCAAGAATGGCATAGGTCGTACTGACATATACCCTTGCCAGTTCATCTTCCCCGCGGGCTTTTGCCTCGGCAAACCTGTTCCTCAGACCCTGTGTCAATCCAACGTCAAAAAATACGAACCACCCAACGATGGAGCTCATGGTCAGCCACACTCCATAGGTTGCAGAATCGACATAATTAAGTGTGATCGGGAGGGTAACGAAACTTATTGCAATACTGATCCCTTTGATAAGCAGTGAACTTACAATGTTCTTTTTGGCCCTGACACTTCTCTCGTGGCCCCTCGTAATAAACCTGGTAAAATACTGTACCGATTCTGACTTAAGAAATTTCATCTATATGTATCAAAATATTATTAACAAACTATGAAATCTGGTTCTTGGTGTGTTGAAGTACAATTTTTCTTCTTAAATTGCCGCGTGCACTTTTGAGGTGCATTTATGTAACAAAAAGCATCATTCGTCGTAGAAATAGGTGCGTTAGTCAAATAAAAAATTCATTCGTCACCTGGTTTTTTATATGAGGACAATTTTTGCTCTTATCTTACTGACCATAAGCATTTTTGCTTCTGCCACAGACTATTATGTGAAGCAGGGAGGCAATGATCTGGATATGGGCACCTCTGACGGTACAGCATGGGCATCTATAAATAAAGTAAATTCATCATTTGCATCCCTGAAGCCGGGAGACAGGATCCTTTTTAAGAGAGGCGACACTTTCTACGGGACAATTGAAATTACAGTGTCAGGTGCTGCAGGGTCGCCGATAATCCTGGGCGCATACGGCACAGGCAATAAGCCGGTCATTACCGGGTTCACTACAATCACTTCGTGGAACAATGAGGGAAACGGTATTTACTCTTCCCCGGTGGTCGCTGAAGACCTTACCAACATGGTAGTTATTGACGGCAAGCAGTATGCCATGGGAAGATGGCCGGATTCCGGATACAATATTTTTGAGTCAGTCTCTTCCAATGTGTCCATTACTGACAATGAACTTGGTGCAGATATTGACTGGACGGGCGCTGAGGTTGTTATCAGAAAAAATGACTGGTCACTTGACAGATGCAAAATATCCGATCATACAGGAGGCAGCCTGACGTATGTATCTCTTGGAACTACACAGGACGCAATTGCCAAACATGGCTACTTCATCCAGAATGATTTAAGGACTCTTACAACCTTTGGTGAATGGTATCACAATAAAGCCACCGGAAGGATTTATATCTATTTTGGAGCCACCGATCCTGCAACAAAGAAGGTTGAAGTTGCCACCCTCAATACCTTGATCGATAATACAGGAAGGGATTATATCACCCTGGACAACATCCATTTCAGAGGGTCAGTTTCCCATCTGATCACCTGCGATGTCTCTGCCAACAATAACATCACCATCCAGAACTCCCAGCTCAGCTTTGCCGGTCTTGACGGGATCCACCTGTGGGGAGAAAATGGCATTATTTCAAATAACCTCATATCGGAATGCAACCAGACAGGTATCAAAACTGTGGGCAACTACCATAATATCCTGGCAAATGTCATCGAAGATGTTGGAGTTATCCCCGGCCAGGCCTTCAACGGCACGGTGATCACCGGGGTCCTCATCAACGACAACAATTGTCTGATAAAAAACAATACTATAACCAATATCGGATATTCCGGAATCAAGCTCTCTTCAATAGCTGATATCATTACCATCCAGAATAATTTTATAAATAATGTACTGCTGACCTTGAATGATGGAGGCGGTATTTATACTGCCGGTGAAGGTGTCTCAAGAAAAATCGATGCTAACATTATTACGAATGTCATTGGAAATACCGGTGGCACACCATACCCTGACAGACATATTGCACGCGGAATTTACCTCGATGTAAACTCGACCAATGTCATCATCACGAACAATACCGTGGCTTTTTGTTCTGAAGGCGGATATATGATCCACCGGGCTTACAATAACAGGCTTGAGAACAACACTGCCTATAACAACGGTTACGGTATGTTCTTTCAGAACTCATCCGGAAGTAATATCCGAAATAACACTCTTAAGAACAATATATTCTTTGCTAAAGCTCCATCCCAGCTTGCTCTCAAGTTTTACAGCGTAGCCGACGATATTCCGTCATTTGGCACCGCTGATAATAATGTGTATGCAAGACCCGTTGATGACATCGATGTTTTTCATACCTACTCGCCATCTACCGGGTCACAATACAGAACACTTACTGAATGGCAGTCATTTACAGGGAAGGATCTTACCTCGAAGAAATCGCCTGTAGCATTAAGTGATACATCGAAAATAGACTTCTACTATAACCCGACAACTTCGAACAAGGCTGTCACGCTGGCACAACCGATGGTTGATGCCAGGGGGGCAAAATACAGCGGGACGATCACTCTTCTTCCCTATACTTCAATTATCCTGATGCCAGATCCGAATCCGAATCAGCCTTCAGTGCCGGTTTACTATGGCTCTGTCATCGAAGATGCTGCCCCTTCAGTACTGGTGATGACATTCAGCCTCACTCTTACAAGCATTGTACCTTCTGCTTCATCCTTTACTGTAAAGGTCAACGGCACGGACAGGTCTGTCAGCTCAGTATCTGTCTCTGGCAGCAAAGTAAGTCTGAACCTTTCCATCCCGGTGGTCTACGGTGATGTTGTCACAGTCGCATATACAAAGCCCTCATCAAATCCTTTGCGGACCGCCGAAGGAGGTGAAGTTGCATCGTTTACTGCACAACCGGTGACAAACAACTGTGGAGCAACCAATCCTCCGGCAAATCAGCTACCCGTCATTATTATTGCTTCACCCGTCAAGGGAAGCTCCTTCGTTTCCCCGGCTACAGTAACCATCGATGTCGAAGCACATGACCCTGATGGTTCAATTCAGTCAGTAGTGCTCTATAACGGCACTGTTAAGCTTGGAGAGAGGACAACTGCACCCTATTCATTCACGCTGAAAGACCTGGAAGAGGGATCGTACGAGCTGCATGCCGTGGCTACCGATAACCTGTTAGCCTCCTCCACATCAGCCTCGCTGCAGTTTCATGTGACATCATTTGACGAAGAGAGGGAATTCTTTAATTTATATCCCAATCCCAACGATGGCAGGTTCTATATTGATTTTGCCAGCTTTTCCGAAGCTGAAAGCTTTACTCTTACTGTTTATAATATAATTGGAAGGACAGTCTACCAGACTGAGTTGCTTAAAGATGACGGCACCCGGGCATTTGACCTTTCACACCTTAATCCAGGCGTTTATGTTGTTATGATCTCCGCGGGCCAGATCCTGCTGACGCAAAAATTTATCAAGAGTTAACAGGTACTGACTGTCAGTTCAAAATCATTATCTTCTTCGTATAATTTATCTCGCTCCCCCTTCCCAGGGAAATATTGTACAGTCCTGATGTAATGTACTCCGGTATGGTAACACGATTAAACCCATATACGAGAGAAGCCTTCAATACAACCTTCCCAAGCTGATTGTAGATTGTTACAGTCTCATATCTCCCGTCAAGATGTGTCATTATAATAGTTATGAACTCGCTTGCAGGATTAGGAAATATCTCTATTGCATTTTCCGGAAGCTCCACGGTATCATTTACCTCTTCCTCATAAATGCGTGCTCCGACCTGCCAGATTCCATTCTGCACGACTGTATGCGGACTCACATTACCCCACACAGCATCCACAGCCAGGCCTTCTGAAAATTCGCTCCCCAGGTCTGTTCCGTAATCCAGCCTGCTGTTAGGCACAAAATCTATAAAATCCTTAAAGTCAGGATAGACAACAACAGAGTGAACATCATACCCAAGAGCCTGCCATTCTTCAAATGTTTTGGTCGAACCGCCGGCATTGAATTTCGGGGATCCGGTTTCACAATAAAAGAGATTGTAATCCGAGGCGAAACCAACAAGGCTCTCAGGATCCATCACGTTTATTGTGTAGGTATCAAACTTGGTATAGAAAATATTGTTAAACACCTTGGCACCTGTCGAGGGTGCATTTAAACCGTTATCGGTATTTGTGTGAATGTCAATCAATCCCCTTCCTGTCTGCAGGGTTGTTTTATCACAATAAAGAGTATTGTTATAAATACGTACCCCGTTCATTCCTTTAACGACAATGCCCACCTTGGGATTATTGATTATGTTATAGGCGACCACACCTGAAATGTCAGTCATGCCGTCAGATTTACGTTGTATTCCATTAGGGGTATCCTTCAGGTAGTTATATTTTATGACTACGTCCACATTATATCCTGTAAACAATGCATGTGTCCAGCTGGTTTCATCAGTGCCGTTCCAGGTAAACATATTACCGGTTATTAAAGCGCCATCCAGATGATTGTTATTTAACCCGGGTGTCTCATCACCAGCCTGAAGAATATATCCGGCCGAATTAACAGCCGTCAGGGAATTATTTCTGAATGTCAATGTTGTATTCTGGCTTCTGGGAATATTGTAACCACCTGACAGTCCTGTTTCCGTATCAACAATAACCTCCCCCTCTATTGTAAGAATAACCTGGGGAAATGCAAGGGAAACATTAATAAGGATAAGTATGGCTGTAAGCGAAAGTCTCATAAGAAAAATCAATTGTAAACGAAGTACAAATCTTTTACCTGATAACAGTGAACTCGACCCTTCTGTTCAGGCGGCGGTCAAGCCAGGTCTCGTTTGGGGCAACAGGTCTTGTGCCGCCATAACCTTTGGGAATAAGTCTTGAGGCACTTACTCCTCTGTTGGTAAGATAGTCCACTATTACCTGTGCACGTAGTTGTGACAGATTCTGGAGTGTATAGACAGTTCCCTGGTTGTCAGTGTGGATGCCAACCTCAAGCTTGAGATCGGGATACTTATTCATGAGTATTACTACCTGGTCCAGCATAAGGTATGCGTTTGTTACCAGCCTGTTTCTGGCATCAAAGTAGGTGTCGGTCATAACACCATAATTCCTCATCAAAACATTCAACTCCTTTTCAACCGGATCTTTCAGCACAAACAACCTTACTGTTGAACCTTTGTACCCTCCGGAGACCACCTCAGAGTAAGCGGGGTATGTAGCCATAAGAGTCAACTGTTGATCGATTACATAGCTGTATGTTGCCGTCTCGGGATAAAATACTTCGCGTACAGTATACTTAGGCGGAACGCTTCTGAACACCGGATCATTCAGGTCCATACTGGTCTTTGAGGAGAGGATCTCCACCTGGAAGACTGCCTCCTTCCGGAAATCATCCTCCGCAGAATACTGATTGCTTATTGTCACATTCTCAAACCTGCGGAGATCAACGGGTTCTTTCTCCGGTTCCCGGAATGAATCAAGGAACAAATCCTTTTCCTGCCTGTCGCGGAATACTTTAACCCTCTTGGTAACCGACCTCTTGAGCATATCGCCTGTCAGCCGGGAACGCATTGTAAGTCCAAGCCTTACATCATAATCTCCTTCCCTGGTGTAAGTATGACTGACACCTGCTCCCGTCTCCTGTGTCCCGTCGCCAAAATCCCAGAAGAATCCTGTGATAGTATAACCGGGACAAAAGGACTTCATTCCGTCAAACTCAACATTCTCCCCTGCTACCGGATAGTCAACAGATGAGATGTAGGGCTGGATGAAGTCAATTATCTCAATATCATATGTCCGTTTGCGGAAAAAGACATTTCCAGTCTTCAGGTCAACAATATCGAAGGTAACAGAGTATGTCCCGGGGCCGGGGAAGCAGTGCTGCACTTCCCTGCCGTTCATCTTTGTATTATCACCAAAATCCCACACATACCTGAACATGAGGGTATCTGCATCTATTCTCCCTGAGTCGGAAATGGCAAAACAATACGTGTTTTCCTTCTGTGGTTCTGCGAACCATACCTGCGGTACGGTGGAAGTAAACCGGTAGATATCCACTGACTTGCCTCTTCCGGAAGAGAAATACCCCTCGTCCATTGTAGCCGTTGCCACTATCCCGAAATCATCGTATTCGGAATTAATTGGTGCAGCAAGCCTTACCGGTGTATGCCAGCCATCTTCCTTTTCCTTTGTCACGTAGATGTCTTTGCCTCCCAGCCCATCGCGGCCATCTGATGTAAAAAAGAGTTCCCCTGTCTCACCAATGAAGGGGTAGGTTTCGTTTCCTTCCGTATTAACCTCTGGTCCCAGGTTTACCGGATCTTCCCAGTACCCATTGCGCCAGTTGCTGTAATAAATATCAAGTCCGCCAAATCCGTCAGGCTTGTCAGAAGCGAAGTAGAGTCTCTTGCTGTCGTGTGACAGACAGGGCATTGTAATATTAAACCACTCGGTATTAAATCGTAACTCACGTATCCTGCCCCATCCCTTATCCTCATTAACAGAGTAGAATAACCCAAGTTTGTTTCTGAATGTAGAGAGCATTTTCAGGTTACCTTCAACAACCAGGTTCCTGGAATAGTAGATGGTGTCGCCTCCACGATTAAAGGTGGCCGGTCCGTCATTCAATTTGCTCTTCAGGTCCTTTGAAAAGAGCTGAGCCTTTTTATTTGTCAGGGCCGTATCTGCAAAGAACATCTTAACTACAGCACGGCCCTGGCTGTTAACCGCCTGACCCCTGTCGGAACAGAAAACCAAACCGTTCCTGTAAAACACAGGGGCAAATTCATCATAGTTGTCAGTACTGAAAGGAGTCCGGGTGACAACGTAAGGCGATTGCTGTGCATGGGCCATACCCTGTACCAGGAAGAAAACTAAAGTTAAAGCCGAGGTCCTTATTTTCATCATTCTGAAATTAGATTAATAAGGTATGATAATCGAACCCGCCAAGCAGGTGTTTATCCATTTTTTCCAGGTTAATTATATGTTTAGCCGCATTGACTTCACACCAAGTATCGTATTCCCGTAAAGATGAGCATTTCATTGAGCAGAAGTTCCAGGTGACTAATTTACTTCAAAGTTTTTACTTAAAACCATGAAATATTCATTTTCGCTGATTAACAACATTTTAGGACATTTGTTCACTAAAAGGTTTTCTTACATGGTTATTCGCCTGATTTAGAAGACAAGCGGGTTTATCACGTCAACCTTGTAACGGAATTCATATCTCAGCATCACCTCATGAGAGCCGTTACTGTAGGTACCCAGCATACCAAAATCATAATTATAGGAATATGCTATCTTGAACTGGTTATTTATGGCAAACTGAGCCAGTGCTGTCACGGAGCCGGTACTCCTGTATGTGGCTCCCAGCCATAACCTGTCGTAAATAATGAAATGAGCGCTGGCGTCATACAGGAGTTTGTCACCTGGTGAATATGAGACCAGGGCTGATGGCATAAATCTCGCCTTCTGGCCAAGTGGGAAAATATATCCTGAATTCAGGATAAAATTGTATTGCCCGGGTTCAACCCTGAGTGAATACTTGTTTCTGTCAAAATCGAATTTATATCCAAGCATCCTGGGAATGGAAAAGCCGATAAAATAATTTTTTACCGAGTAAAATGTCCCGAAACTGAAATCGGGAACCATAAATACCCTCGAGTCAATCAGGGAATACTCATCTCCGGGATCAAGGGTTATCAATTGTGACCACGCAGTGTTGGTTGCCACCAGTCCGGCTCCGAGGCCAAATGCCAGTATTCCCTCCCCCACGGGTATCCTGTACGCATAAGAAGTCATCAGTTCGGTCTGTTTTGTAACGCCTATCTGATCGTTCACCACATAAAGACCCAGGCCAAGCCTGGACGACAGTACGGGAGCGTCAACCGCCAGGCTCATTGTCCTGGGCGCTCCACTTACTCCAACCCATTGTTGGCGGTAAAATGCTCCAACCCATTGTTGGCGGTAAAATGCCGCAACGCTCAGACCTCCCCTGTTTCCCGCATATGACGGATTGATTGTCATGGGGTTTAGGATATACTGGTCAGTTACCGGGGTAAGCTGACCAAGCAATTCCAAGGGCAGCAGAATCAGGATTATCGGAAACAAATACTTTTTCATCATGATAAGTTTTTTCCTGTTTTCATTCTATTGTTGCTTATTAATGCTTTTCCTTATCCAGGGTTCACCTCCTTACGACAATATATCCGCTCAGTGAGACCCCGTTCTCAGCCCTGATGACATAAAAGTAGGTATCGTCAGGAAGAGGTCTGCTGTTATAGTCAAGACCTTCCCATGAGTTATCATAATCACTGTTCTCATAGACCTTGAGACCCCTGCGATCGAAGATTGTCAGCTCAGTCCTTCCGAGGGTTTCCAGACCGAGCAGCCTGAAGGAATCATTCCTCCCATCCTGGTTTGGAGTGATCAGTGTAGGAATTTTAAGGTTGTTGACCTTCACAATGACATCATCACTTACAGGATCACATGCCCCGTTGGTAACTGTCCAGCTGAAGATATTCTCCCCTTCTGACAGCCCGCTGACAAATGTGGAGGGTGCTGTTGAATTGAACAAATCACCTGTTCCCGTGACAAGCTCCCAGATACCCGCTCCTATTTCAGGGATATCGGCGGTGAGTGTTGTTCCGAAAACATAATTCAGTTCCTGGTCAGCACCGGCATTGGCCACAGGTAACTGATCTGCAGTTACTACCACCTCCTTGATTGAATAATATCCGGCAGTAGAGGTTCCTTTAATATAATAGGTACCTGCAGGTGCCTCTGTGGGAGTGCTGTAGGGTATGGTTGCCGCTGCATCGGTCCAGTATGTGAATGTAAGATTTGCATCTGAGCCTGCAGTAACCGCAGCACTTGTCAGGTCTGTTGTTTCGTTGGAACAGATTGTTGCAGGGTTATTGATAATCACTACCGGGGCTCCCGGTCTGGCATTAATAACCACATCGCCGGTAGGTGCTGAGGTACAACCCACTGAGTTGGTAACAGTGAAGGTATATGTTCCTGGCTCCAGTCCCGATACAGTTCGTGTAGTCCCGGTCCCCTGGCTGGTGAATCCGTCCGGGTAGCGCGTAAGTGTCCAGATGCCGGTGGAAGGTAGCCCGGATAACACCACACTGCCTGTGGCAACTGTAAATGTCGGATGTGTGATGGTTCCCACAACAGGAGGAGTCGGAGTTGGCGGTTGTGCATTTATAACTGCATTTGCCGATACCTGCGAGGTGCATCCGTCGGCGTTCGTTACAGCAAAGTTGTATATTCCGGTCGGGAGTGTTGAGATGGTTATGCTTGACCCTATCCCTGTCGAGGTGATACCTCCCGGATAACGGATAAGAATCCATTCGCCCTCTTCGGGCATATTCTCGAGCACGATGCTTCCTGTTGCCAGTTCGCATGTAGGATGGGTAATGGTACCTATTGTGGGAGTATTCGGTGTTATGGGTTGTGGATCGATAACAACAGGCTCGGATGCAGGAGAGACACATCCCGAGGCATTAGTGACCGTATAGGTGTAAGTACCGGGATTTATACCGGTGACGGTCCGGGTCGTACCTGTGCCGGTAGTACTAACATTTCCGGGTGACCGGATCAATGTCCATGTTCCCACTGCAGGCAATCCGCTCAGTGCCACACTACCTGTCGACAACGCACATGTAGGCTGGGTGATTAAATCCACAACAGGTGCACCAGGTGTAGCCGGCTGGGCATTTATGACAACATCTGCCGAGGCAGGTGATGTACATCCCAAAGAGTTGGTTACAATAAATGTATATGTATCCGGAGCAAGTCCTGTTACGGTTATACTCGTACCTGATCCGCTCATTGTGGCATCTCCCGGGGAGCGGGTGATTGTCCACTCTCCTGAGGCAGGAAGGTTGTTGAGCATGACACTGCCGGTTGGCAGCAGGCAGGTGGGATGTGTCACTGTACCCGGTACCGGTGCCGGAGGTATGGGATTAACCGTAAGCGCATATGTGGCAGATGCAGCTGCACAGGGGTCGCCCGCAGGATTATCAGTAGTTACGGTTATTATGACAACCTTCCCGGCGTCTTCTGTAACAGGAGTGTAAGAGAAGGAGAAGGGTGATGTGGCGGATGACGCCGGTGTCACTGTGCCACCCCCATCGTCAGTGATTGTAACCATGGTCGCACCTCCGCCAAAGGTGTTGCCGCTGACAGTCACCATTGCAGTACCACAGGTATTGCCCGAGGAAGCCGACAGGGTCACTGAGGGCGGGTTGAGACATCCGCAGTTGACTGAAAAGGTTGGGCCAGTAGTTGTACACCCGGAGAGGTTACGGACCGTGATGGTGTGGTTGCCGTTGGCAACATTCAGGAAAATGTTGCTCGTCTGGTAATCCCCGGCATCGAGCCGGTATTCGTAACCTGCTGCTACAGGGCTAATCACTGTGACACTTGCCAGACCTGCCCCAAGGGTACAGTCTGTCGACTGCACAGGGGCGGGCGGCACAGGAAGCGGGTCATTGATGGTCACCGTGCCTGTGGCAGGTGAGACACAGTCAGAGGCATTGGTGACAGTGAAGGTATAATTACCTGACGGGATACCGGTAATGATTGTAGTGCTGCCGGTACCTGTACTTGTAATACCATCAGGCAGTCTTGTCAGTGTCCAGATGCCTGTTATGGGTAACCCGCTGAACCCGACACTGCCGGTTGAAACGGTACATGTCGGCTGAGTAACTGCATCGACAACCGGGGTGGTCGGGACAGCGGGTGGATTGTTTATATTAACCTGCGCGGATGGTACTGAAGTACACCCGCTGGAGTTGGTCACTGTGAACGTATATGATCCGGCTGCAAGACCTGTAACAGTGGTCGTTGATGTTGAGCCGGTGATATTTCCGGGATTGATTGTCCAGCTGCCTGCCGGGAGGTCGTTCAGTACCACACTGCCGGTGGATACCGTGCAGGTAGGTTGAGTGACCAGCCCTGTTGAAGGGGCATCGGGCAAAGGATTAACGGTAACAGATGTTGTTAATGAGGGTGGACTCTGACAGCCGTTGGCATCTGTTATTCTCACCCAGTAACTCCCGGAGCTGTTTACAGTGATACTGCGTGTGGTGGCACCTGTAGACCACAGGTATGCAGAACTGGCCGTGGAGGTGAGCGTCACGCTTCCTCCCTCACAAAATGTTGTGGGTCCGGAAGAGGTTATGACCGGTGCGTCTGGTAGCGGATTTACAGTAACGGACGTTGCCAGGGAGGGCAGGCTGAGACATCCGTAACTGTTTGTAACCCTGACTGTGTAGTCACCGGTAGTATTAACGGATATCGATGATGTTGTTTCCCCTGTTGACCACAGGTATGTCACGCCCGAACTGGAAGCAAGTAGCTGACTACCTCCTGCGCACAGGCTTATGGGACCAGGAGGATTTATAGTAGGTATCGACGGTAATGGATATACTTTGACCTCAGTAATTGAGGACGGGATGCTAAGACATCCGCTGGCGTTGGTAACCTGCACGGTATAGTTGCCTGCCGCAGTAACGGTTATGCTTTGTGTGGTTGCACCCGTTGACCATAGGTAACTGCTGCCCGCACTCGAGGTAAGGACAACATCTTCCCCGTTACAAAAAGTAAGCGGTCCGTCTGCAGTGATAGTGGGCTGTAGTGGCAAGGCTTCAACTGTAACCGTTGCCGACCCGGAGACAGGAGCCGCACATGTGGGAGCAGTCTGGTAAACCACACTCTTTAGATTATATGTAAATGATCCTGTCGATGTCGTAGGGATGGTAAGGGTGGTAAAGCTGTTGGCTCCGACATTGATATTGGCTTCATTTGAGCCGTTTACCGGCAGGGATTGAGGGTTGGTGAATGTGACCACCGGAGACGGGGCATTCTGGCAGACTGTCACAGAGCCGCTGATAGAGGCTGTCGGTGTCGGCCGCACCGTCATAGTGGTGGAGACAGTGGCTGAAGGTCCTCCACAGCCTGTAGCATAGACGCTTATGACAGCAACGCCGGAAAAGGCGGCAGACCAGTTGACTGTGGCCGTGGGTCCGGTACCGGATACTGTATTGCCCGCTCCGGACACAGACCAGACATAACCTGTAGCATTGGCAGCTGAGGTTGTGAAAGTCGTGGATGCCGTTCCCTGGCAGATGGTACCTGCCGAAGGAGTCGGCACAGACGGGGTGCCTACGTTGGCAGGCACGATAACGGTTCCTGTTGCACAGGCAGTGGTATTGCATGTTCCCGATGCCCGCACATAATAACTGGTAGTTGTCGCAGCAGCGGGATTGACTGAAATACTCTCACCTGTGCCAGCGCTCGTACCTCCGCATGAACCTGTGAACCACTCCCACACTGCTCCTGTGCCCAGACTGCCTCCTGTCACCGAAAGGGTTTTTACGGTACCAAAGCAGGTATTGTTGTCGGTTATACTTATGCCGGTGGGAGCAGTAGAAAGCACACCCACAGCAACCGACAGGCTGCTTGCAGTGCTGGATCCGCATATATTGGAGGCGGTTACACTTACAGTACCGCCTGAAGAGCCCGTGGTCACAGAAATAGTTGCCGTGCCTGCCCCCGAGTTAATTGTCCATCCGGCAGGGACAGTCCAGTTATATGACGTAGCACCGGAAACCTCAGAAACAGAATATACCTGGCCGGATGTATTGGGGCACTGAAATGAAAGACCGGATATAGCGCCAGGCTGCAACGGCACGGAAATGATATTTATCGTCACACTGCCGGAGACGGCCTGGTAGGCAGAAACAGCATCCTCGACACTTACTAAAGAATAAATGTATGTAGCGGGCGAATCAGTCGGCACAGCTATTGAGGCAATATCACCTCCTGCATCTGATACGATTACCTGGTTTCCTGCCCCGTTGAGAGTATATGTAAATGTGTAAGGTGCAGTTCCTCCGGACCCGGTGAAGGTCACAACGGGTGAGGCCGAACCCTGACAAACCGTAGCGTCGCCGCTGATTACGGCGTTTAGCTGCGCATGTAAAGTAAAAGGTATAAAAAGGAGAAATCCAATAACAGCCAATGACCTTGTGAGTGCCTGCTGCCATCCCGTGTCAGAAAAATGGAAATGCTGTTTCATGACTGATATTTTTATAACCGGTGACACTTCGTCTGCCTCTGTTTCAGACTTAAATGCCAACCAAAGAAAACACTGATGCTATAGACAATTTACTGATCCTATCTGCCGGATGTGTTATTAAAGACCTAATATTCTGCTTGTTAGCTCTTGTTAAAAAAGAGACTATGATACAACTTCGTTCCGTCAGTCACACTGACCCTTCCATTGTAAAGAGCCTGGGGAAAAGGGTGCCAGGCTCCCGGCAAAGAGCTAAGCACATATTATTCGTAAAGCCATAAAGGATTACCTCTGCCACGATAACAGAAGACAAATCAGAATAAAATTATGCTCAGCCTTTAAATACAGGTTTAAAAATAGTAATAAAGAAGCACACAGGAGATATTATTTGACTAAAGCGCAGTTCAGATAGACCAAAATAACCCTCTCTTCGATTAACCGTCACGAACACTTTCATACGCATAGGGTTTATCAGGATTTTTCATTTTTTATTCAACAACGATTGCATTTTCAAATCTTAGAAATTATTTTTAACTCTTGCTGAGGAGCTGATATACCAGCCAGGCAAGTTATTGTTAATCATAATTATAGAGCCATGACAAAGGGACTCGTTACAAAGAAAAACACAAAGAAGGAGGCGACCAAAAGCCTGAAGGAGAAGCGGAAAGAGAAAAAGGAAAAGAAAAACGCCAAATAGCATTCTCTGTCCGGTGTTCCCTGCGGGTACCTCCCGGTATTTTCTGCTTCAGATCCGGACGATAATATTACCATCCCTGTATTCTCATCATGATCGGTTAGGGTCATGGTGTCAGGGGGTTATTTTATTTCCCCTCTCTGACACAATATTAGACAACCTCTCCGGTTGTATCTTTGACGATTTATTAACTTCGTACCACGGCCGTTTTTAATTTTGCAGGGACCAGATGAACAAACAAATTCATAAGTCGCCGTTCCCATGGACTTCTGTGGGGGTGCTGCTCTTTACTGCAGCCCTGCTTACTGCCGTTGTCATTATCTATTCGTCAGGTCAGAAGAAGAGGATACTGCATGACGCTGTTACCGAGATGGAAGCTGTCGCCAACCTTAAAGCCGACCAGGTCTCGGAATGGAAGAGTGAGCGGCTCAATGACGCCAGGCTTATCCATGAGAATGTCACGCTGGTGGAACACATTGATGCCATGTTCATCAATGAAAACGCCATGTGGGAAAAATCCAGGCTCATACAGCTCCTCAACACACTCATAGAAAACTATGACTTTGGAGGGGCAGTACTTGTTGATGCCGGAGGTAACCCGGGGATTGCGGTTCCTCCCTCCGAAGCTGTGATAGGTGATTTTTTAAGGGCAAACATCACCAAAGCCATCTCTGACCAGCAGATAACGATGACAGATTTCCATAATGTAACCGTTATTGACTATCTCCATCTTGACATGCTCATTCCGATGAGGATGCCGCATGAAGGTGACACGGTTATTGCCGGTGTCCTTGTTATCCGCATCGATCCGGAGAAGGAGCTGTTTCCCATGCTCTCTACATGGCCTACGCCCGGAAGCACGGCGGAATGTATACTCTTCCGTTTTGAAGGAGACTCTGTCGTTTATCTTAACGGTTCAATGCTGGCGGGATATGACAAACCGGTCACCCTTCCTGTCAGCGACATGGAGCTCAGTGCCCTGTCACCCCCTGACGACCAGAAGAAATCGAGGATATATACTGATTACACAGGAACACAGGTGGTGGCTTCAGTCAAAAGGGTACCGGGCACCGACTGGTATCTGATAGCCAAGAAAGAGACTCCTGAGATTCTTGAGAGGTTCATGCATGAAATAGCAATGCTATGGGCCATCATGGGTCTTGTATACCTGGTTCTTGCCAGCGCTGCGTTCCTGATCATCAAGTCATCCAGGGTGAGGTACCTGCGCGAGAAACAGCAGGAAGACCTGAACCGCCAGGCCATCATGAAGCATTTTGACTTCGTGATCAGACATGGTAACGATATCATTTTGCTTATTGACAGCAATCTAAATATTATTGAAGCTAATGAACGTGCACTGGAGTCATACCGATATCCGCGCCAGAAATTCATTGGCATGAACCTCTCCAATATCCGTACTCCTGAGGAGGTACCACTTCTCGCCGATCATGTCAGGGAACTCAATGAAAAGGGTTCCTCATATATTGAGACGGTACATAAACGCAGTGACGGTTCTTTTTTCCCGGTTGAGATCAGTGCTTATACTGTTGAGGTTGACGGAGTGCGTTTCTATCAAAGCATCGGACGCGATATCACCGAACGAAAGCGTACCGAAGAAGAGATGCGTGAGAGCAACAAAAAGCTGAGTACCATCATCAATAACCTTCGTGGTGTGGTCTTCCGCTGTAATAACGATCCTGACTGGACCATGCAGTACATCAGCGATGGCATTTACGAACTGGCCGGCTACCTTCCCAATGAATTCATAAACAATAAGATAAGAACATACAGCTCTATCATTGATCCTGAAGACGTTCCCAGGGTCTGGGAAGAGATACACACTTCACTTAACACTGGTTACCTGTATACAATCGAATATCGTATCATCACCTCATCAGGCAACAGAAAGTGGGTCTGGGAAAGAGGTCGCGGGTACTATGAGAGTGACAAACTGGTTGCCCTGGAGGGATTCATCTCGGACATAACGGAAAGAAAGAGGATTGAAGATGAGCTTATCAGGGCCAAGGAGAAGGCAGAGCAGAGCGACAGGCTGAAGACTGCTTTTCTTCATAATATCTCACATGAGATACGCACCCCCATGAATGCCATAGTAGGGTTTACAACACTGCTCGATTCTCCCGACATAACCGATGACAGCAGGAGGCAATATATAGATATTATCTATCAGTCGAGTAACCAGCTCCTGTCTATCATCACCGATATTGTCGACATCTCCAATATTGAAACCGGGCAGGTAAAAATCAGTCGTGCAACAGTTAACCTGAACACCCTTATCAGGAATCTCTATGAACAGTACCGGCTGCGTGTCCAGCAACAGAACCTGGTCATGAATTTCACCACACACCTTGACGACAGTGAGGCATTGATACTTACCGATGAGACCAAGATCATACAGATTTTTTCAAACCTTCTAAATAATGCTTTGAGGTTCACCCGCCAGGGAAGGATTGAGCTGGGCTACGTCATAAGGGGTGATAAGGTAGAGTTCTTCGTGTCTGATACCGGTATTGGTATTGCCCCCGAGAACCACACCAAGGTCTTTGATCGTTTCTTCCAGGTGGAAGGCCCAAGTTCCAAACAATACAGCGGCACGGGCCTCGGCCTCTCCATCTCGAAAGCCTATGCCGAACTTCTCGGTGGATCGATCTGGGTACACTCCGTCCCCGGTGAAGGATCACTCTTCTGTTTCTCCATACCCTTCACAAAGCCACAGGAGAGCAAGACTGCCCCCAAAAAGGCAGCCCGGAAATAAAACGGGTTAATCAGTAATTATTTATTCTCTTTTCGGATTACTATGCCCAGCTCATCGAGCTGCTCCTGCTTTATTGATGCCGGAGTGTCGATCATCACATCCCTTGCCTGGTTGTTTTTCGGGAAGGCGATGAAGTCCCTGATAGTATCTGATCCACCCATTATGGCTGTCCACCTGTCGAAGCCAAAGGCAATCCCTCCGTGAGGGGGAGCCCCGTATCTGAAAGCATTAAGAAGGAAGCCGAACTGTTTCTGAGCCTCCTCCTCAGTGAAGCCAAGAGTGCGGAACATGAGAGACTGGGTCTCCCTGTCATGAATTCTTATTGACCCTCCACCTATCTCAGTACCATTGATTACCAGGTCATAGGCATTGGCATGCACCCTGCCGGGATCAGTTTCCATATACTGAATATCTTCCGGCTTGGGCGCGGTGAAAGGGTGGTGTTTGGCATACCACCGACCGGTATCGGCATCCCACTCCAGCAGCGGAAAGTCGACAACCCACAACGGGGCGTATACCGATGCATTGCGAAGGCCCAGCATCCTGCCCATCTCAAGACGCAGTTCCCCTAAAGCGGTAAGGGTCTTCTCCCTCTCCCCCGCCATCATTAGTATAAGGTCACCTGCAACAGCTCCTGTAAGACCGGCTACCTTAAGAAGCTCATCATGCCCATAGTACTTATCAGCCGATGATTTCACAGTTCCGTCAGCCTCAAACCGTGCCCAGACAAGCCCTTTGGCACCTATCTGCGGACGCCTTACAAATTCTGTCAGCCCGTCGAGCTGTTTCCGGGTATAGCCGGCACACCCTGTGGCAGCTATCGCGCCAACATATTCAGCATCATCAAATGGGGGGAAGCCTTTGCCTCTTACGGCAGCCGTGATCTCTGAGATACTCATTCCGAACCTGATATCCGGTTTATCTGTACCGTAACGGCTCATGGCCTCCTCATAAGCCATGCGCGGAAATTCCTTTTCAAACTCCAGTCCCTTTATCTCACGGAAGAGATGCCGGGCGAGCCCCTCGAACATCTTCAATATATCATCCTGGTGAATGAATGACATCTCGCAGTCTATCTGGGTGAACTCAGGCTGCCGGTCAGCGCGGAGATCCTCATCGCGGAAGCACTTAACTATCTGGAAGTACTTGTCAAAGCCGGCGACCATGAGTAGCTGCTTGAATGTCTGAGGGCTCTGAGGCAAAGCATAAAAGTCCCCGTTATGCAGGCGTGAGGGGACAACAAAATCGCGGGCTCCTTCAGGGGTCGATTTAATA
The DNA here is from genome assembly GCA_003250475.1 of Bacteroidota bacterium. Classification (GTDB taxonomy): domain Bacteria; phylum Bacteroidota; class Bacteroidia; order Bacteroidales; family VadinHA17; genus SR-FBR-E99. The sequence goes on from QKGI01000160.1 coordinate 18,027, forward strand.
AGTACAGGAGTTTCCACTTCGATAAAGCCCTGACCGTCGAGGTATCTGCGCACCTCCTGTGCCATTTTATGTCTCAGTATGATATTTGACCGTACACCCTGCCTGCGCAGGTCAAGATACCTGTATTTCATACGCAACTCATCGCCGCCGTCAGTGTTATCCTCGATAGTGAACGGTGGTATATCCGACGTATTCAGGACGGTAATGGATTCTGTAATTATCTCTATCTCTCCCGTAGGAAGCTTCATGTTCTTCGAGCTTCGCTCAGCAACGGTGCCTGACACCTGGATAACGAATTCACGGCCCAGCTTCCTGGCTTGTAAACACAGTGCAGCATCCGTCTCCATGTTGAAAACCAGCTGGGTGATGCCATAACGGTCACGGAGATCCACAAATGTCATCCCCCCGAGGTCTCTCGACCTCTGTACCCAACCCGACAGGGTTACATTCTCTCCCTTGTTGCTGATTGACAGCTCTCCGCATGTGTGTGTCCTGTACATTTCCGATTTTTTGAGTTAACAAAAATAAGCTATTCCCGGTAATAAACGGTAATAACTTTGCGCTGACTTCTCATTCATTTTGTCTAAACTTGCAAAGTTTCAGAAACGATTGGACCGGCCATGACCACAAGCCTTAAGACAAAGACTGCCAGACTTTCCGTTATGTCGAACAGCCTGCTGATCATCATGAAGCTGGCAGTAGGGATTATCACCAATTCTGTAAGTATCATCTCCGAGGCCATACATTCATCGATAGACCTGGTGGCAGCGGTCATTGCTTTTTTTGCCGTGAAGATATCCGGGACACCGGCTGATGAGAGGCACCCTTTCGGCCACGGTAAGGTCGAGAATGTATCCGGGGTCATTGAAGCACTGCTGATATTCGTTGCATCAGCATGGATCATTTATGAGGCCATCGGTAAATTCCTGCACCCGGAAGAGCCGGGAATACTGGGACTAGGTGTTCTTGTAATGGGTATCTCAGCCATCGTGAATACCCTTGTCTCACGGAGGTTGTATAAGGTAGCGAGGAAAACGGATTCAGTAGCCCTGGAAGCTGACGCCCTCCATCTGAAGACCGATGTCATCACCTCGGCAGGAGTAGCCGGCGGACTGGCATTGATATGGATCACCGGATGGCATATCCTCGATCCGGTCATTGCCCTCCTCGTGGCTCTGATCATTATATATGAATCGTGGATGCTTCTTCGCAAGGCTTTCTCGCCATTGCTTGACACCGCCTTGTCAGATGCCGAGCTGAGAAAGCTTAAAAATATCCTTGAGGAGATGAATGTCGACTATCATGACCTGCGAACAAGGGCTGCAGGACACCAGCGATTTGTAGAATTCCACCTTAATGTGGCCGCCCATGAGACAATAGAGACCATCCACCAGCAATGCGACATGA
>QKGI01000033.1 GCA_003250475.1 Bacteroidota bacterium
CGGGGTATATTCGGTAAGCATGAAGTCCTTCCAGTTGCTACCATCCCAGACCTGGTACAGGTACCTGGTCTTAAAGCCGTCAGGTGTGTATAGATACAGCTGCCTGTTACTGTTTGCCCTCTCGGGAAGGTCAAGTCTGGTTACCTCCTTCGGGTAATCTTTCTTCAGATCATAGTCATATATAAACACGTAGTCCGGCACATCCAATCCCGTCTCATTCTCCCTGATCACACCTATCACCGAATCAAGCCTCTGCACCTTTTCGTCTGGCCTGTTCTGAAACCTGTGCCTCCAGTGATTCTGGTCATAATGGTCCGGCTGTGAACTGGCAAGCGCTGATACCATCAGTGCCGCTGCCAGGATTATCTCTTTTTTCATATTATCATCCTCTGCTAGACCTTAAACCAAATCCCTGCCTCAATTGTTTCAAAAAGAACATAAATAAGCGGTTAACCGTTCTGCCCTGCGAACCTGCCACCATCATACGGCTCCATAACCTTCGCCGGATGCCGGTATTGTATTTCCGGAGCTCCTGGTGTGTGCTTTTTGCCAGCACCGGGTCCATGGTGTTGAACGCATAAAATAACCTGGACTTCAGTCTCTTCTGTTCAAGCTCCCTCCTGAGTCTCTCATTATTGCCTCCGTACCTTGTCAGGAAATACTCTGCTGTGTCCAGGCCGTTCTGAACAAAACGGTAATGCTCCTCATCGGAGGATATGTGGCAGGCTGAACTGTCAAGGATGCGGTATACTGCCGTCTCATAAGGAAGGACAGCTATGCGGGATGTTGCGGCGATGAACAGCCACAACGGTGAATCACCTACATAGAAACGGGTCCTGGTGGCCTGGTCCGTCTCAGCCAGGTACCGGGAGATATGTTCCTTTCCTGCCATCACAGTAGCCGTCCCGATAGTCGACATGTCAGTAAGATAGTCTGCAAAGGATACCTCATCGGGGTACCTGGCTGTATTGAAACATTGTCTCCTGAGCACACCGCTGTTCTGAAAATACCTGCTGTAGTCAGTGCAGACCATTCCGTAAGATGGATTGCTTTCCAGGAAATCATACTGCTTCTGCAGCTTGTCCATGTCGCTCCAGTAGTCGTCACCCTCGCAGAAAGCAATGTACTTACCCGTGCAGGCCTCCATGGTACGGAAGAAATTGGGCAGCATCCCGAGGTTGGAATCATGGGGCAGGAGCCTGACGCCGGGGTGTGACGAGGCATACTCCATGCAGATGTTCACTGTATCGTCGCGGCTGCAATCCTCGCCTATCACCAGCTCGAAAGGAAAGGTGCATCTCTGCATCAGTACACCCTCGATGGCCTGCCGTATGTAGGGACCATGGTTGTATGTGATCATGCAGACGCTGACCAGTGGTCCGGTGGTGCCGTTCATTTCAAAAGGTCAAGCAGTTTTTTACTCCTCTCTTTATAGAATACCGCTGGTATGCCCTTGTAGATACCCCATTCGGGAAGGTCATGAAGGACAAGTGACATAGCCCCTACGGTGACACCCTCACCCACAACCACCCCGGGCATGACGGTGCAACCGCTGCCTAACTGGCTGTATCTGCCTATTATCACCTTCCCTCCGCTTACATTGGTAAGCCGCGGGTCAATCATGGGACCTATGAGATAGTTACCTGAAAAGTCGTCGGTGGCGCTAAAAACGGTGCAACGGGGAGATAAACCGGAGTAATCCCCCATCTCTATCCCGAACCTGGCGTACAGAGCTGAATAGGCAGAGATGTGAATGAAGCTGCCCAGTCTTATCTCTCCTGACAGTATTGAGAAATCATCAATACGTACGTTATCTCCTATTGTAATCTTCTCAGGCCCGTATAGCCTGGCGAAGCGGCTTATCAAAACATTCTCCCCGAAGGCTCTCAGCCCGAGTGTTTTCAGCTCTTCAGGCTCATAGAACGAGTTCTTCATCTTCTCTGGTTTTTCAGGATACCGGCAATAATATCAACTGTTTCGTTATCCAGGTGCGGATACAGGGGCAGGCAAATTACCTGGCTGGCCGCCTTCTCCGCTACAGGGAGGTTACCCGGATGGGCCGATGCCAGCCCCCTGTAGGTGGGGAACTGGCTTATAAGAGGATAGAAATA
>QKGI01000135.1 GCA_003250475.1 Bacteroidota bacterium
TTCAGGAAGGAGATGAGGCACAGGGAACCGTAAGTCACCAGGAAGAACATAGATATTATCTCCGCCACCATGTTGACATTTCCCAGGGCCACAAAGATGAAAGCCAGGATGACGGTCACCAGGGAGGCATTCACAGGTTCATTATCGTGGTTTCGTGATGCGGCAAGCCACCTGTTTACCTTCATGGAGGGGAAGGAGGTGTCACGCGCCAGCGCCTGCAGTGTACGGGGCGCTACCATGATCGATCCGAGTGCCGACGATATTGTCGATGCCGCCAGTCCCAGCGGCACTATCACAGCACCCCCTATAGCTATCTTTGACATGATGAGCTGGTTGCTCAGCATGTCTTCGGGACTGGCAGAGATAGCCAGCTTATAGATGACAAAGAGGTAGATGATCATACCGGTCACTGTGGCTGCCGTGGTGCCCAGAGGTATCGACTTGCCCGGGTTGCGGAGGTCTCCCGACAGTCCTACCCCGGCTGTCATACCGGTGAACGCCGGGAAGACGATGGCAAAGACCATAAAGAAATCCTTCATGTTACGCATCTCCAGATTCATGATGCCGCCTGTAGCAGCGGCGGCATGTTCCGTCTTCCCCAGGAAGAACATTATTAATGTTACAAAGAGAATGCCCACAACAATATAGAGTGTCTTGACCCCGGTGTTGGCACCCTTGCGAAGGATCATGACCCCCAGTATGGCCATGGCAGGAATGCTTATGACCTGGCGCGGAAGGACAAAGTTCAGCGAACTGGCAAAATAGTTGAACAGGAACTCAAATGTCTCGGTAAAGGCTATGATATAAAAAGCCACGCTTATTGCCTGCGACAGGTAAAGGGCAATGCCTATCGTGGCCCCTATGTTCAGTCCGAAAGACCTCGAGATAATAAAATATTCACCGCCGCCCTCGACACGCTTGTTTGTAGCTATTTCACTCAGGGCCAATGCAGTAGGTATCGTAAGTGAGTGACCAAGGATGATAATGATAAACACCCCCCAGAACCCGAGGGTCCCGACGGCAAAGCCGAATCTCAGGAAGAGTATTGCCCCCAGTATGGTGGAGATGGCTGTGAAGAAAACCGGCGCTGTGCCAAACTTGGCTTTTAATGACTTTGCTTCCATGGTATTGCTTTCATTTCCGGTGAAATGATGAAATTTACCTTAAAGATGATAAAAAAGTCTGATATGGTATTTTAATATCTTTGACGTGATGAAAATTATTGACGACAGGATATCACTTGCCGGTTCAGACCTGGATAAAACAGGGTTGCTTCTCGCTGATAAGGGTATTGACAGCCGTTACGCCCGCAGGCTGCTTTACTGGATTTACAGGAGGGGTATAGGTGCTTTTCCCGATATAAACGATATACCACGGACAGTACTGGAAGCCCTGGACAGGTATTTTGTAACGGGACTGACATCTCCTGTGGCGTCCCAGGTCTCTTCCGACGGATCTGTCAAATATCTCTTTTCAACTCCTGAGGGTTTGTTGCATGAGACTGTATGGCTGCCTGACGGCAGGCGCAAGACGGTATGTATCTCCGTCCAGTCGGGTTGCCGCATGGGCTGCCGTTTCTGCGCCACAGGTCAGAACGGATGGAGAGGCAATCTCACTGCCGGCGCCATAGTCAACCAGGTCGTAAAACTCCCGCATGACTTCACCCATATCGTGCTGATGGGTATGGGTGAGCCGGGTGACAATATCGACGAGGTCATCAGGGCATGTAATGTTCTGACCGCAGAGTGGGGCCTGGCGGCAGGCAGGAGCAAGGTGACGGTATCGACGGTGGGGGTAACACCCTCACTGCGGAGACTCCTTGACGAGACGGAGTGTAATATAACCCTCAGCCTGCATTCCCCGTTTCCGGATGAGCGCCGGCGGGTGATCCCTGCCGAAGCCCGGTGGCCTTTCGCTGAAAGCCTGGAAATGCTGACGGGGTATGACAACAAAAGAAAGAGACGCTTTACCGTTGCCTACGTGATGATCAACGGGGTGAATGACTCCGACAGGCACCTGGGTGAACTGATAAGACTTTTTTCGGGAACCGGCATAAGGATAAACCTGCTTCCATTTCATCCTTTAACGGAGGATGGCGACAGGAGCTCTGATGAAAAGACGATGATGAAGTTCAAGCATCAGCTGGTAAGCTCGGGCATAGGCGCTTCGGTAAGGAGATCAAGGGGTCTTGATATCGACGCTGCATGCGGAATGCTTGCAGGCGGCAGGTCATAGGACAAAGAGATCAGATCATGCTACCTGATAACACGTTAATTTACATAAGATATGATAGTTATGAAGAAAGGGTCAGTTGCATTAATAATGATTATTGTGTTGTCAGCCGGTTGCAGCACTGGGAAGATGAACGCACCGGATAGTTATTCGATCATTCCGAAACCGGTGGAGGTTGTGATGCTGGAAGGCAGCTTCACAATTGATAAGGCCACAGAACTGTCTGTTTCACCCCTGACGCCGGAGACGGAAAAGGCAGCCGGGTTCCTTGCCGCCCTCCTGAGAAGAAGCACCTTATTCCCTCTTCCGTTAAATGAACGGTCGGGGGCGGGCAGGAACAGCATAACATTGCTCATTGACACTGCTGCCGGTACGGGTGAGGATGGATACCTGCTGGAGGTTACCCCGAAGAAGATAGTCCTGAGATCTCCTTCAGCGTCGGGTCTGTTTCACGGCGTTCAGACGCTGAGGCAGCTTCTGCCACCACAGGCAGAGACTGAGGGCGGGCTGGCAGGCGGGGTGCTGCCTGTAGTACCGGCGTGTGTCATACGTGATGAGCCCAGGTTCGCATACAGGGGTATGCATCTCGACGTGAGCCGGCACTTCTTTTCAGTTGACGAGGTAAAGAGATATATAGACATACTGGCGCTGCACAAATTCAATACTTTTCACTGGCACCTCACGGACGACCAGGGCTGGAGGCTGGAGATAAAGAAATATCCTGAACTCACAACGACAGGGTCACAGCGCAGCGAGACTCTCACCGGCCACGGCGGCAGGTCTCCCTTTACGTATGACGGTACTCCGTACGGTGGTTATTACACCGGTGAGGAGGCCCGCGAAATTGTCAGGTATGCCGCTGACAGGTTTATCACTGTCATACCGGAGATAGAGATGCCAGGCCATGCCGTGGCTGCCCTGGCCTCTTACCCGTGGCTGTCGTGCACGGGTAACAGGCTCACCGTCCAGACACGGTGGGGAGTCTTTGACGATGTCTTCTGTGCCGGCAAGGACACAGTGTTTGCATTTCTTGAGGATGTGCTTGACGAGGTGATGGATATCTTCCCCTCGGAGTATATACATATAGGAGGCGACGAATGCCCGAAAGTGAGATGGGAGAATTGCCGCGACTGCAGGAAAAGGATGATGGAAGAGGGGCTCAGCGATGAGAATGAGCTGCAGAGCTGGTTTATAACCCGTATAGAGGGGTACTTAAACTCACACGGCAGAAAGATTATCGGCTGGGATGAGATACTGGAGGGCGGGCTGGCCCCGGAGGCTACGGTGATGTCATGGCGCGGCATCACCGGCGGAATAGAGGCTGCTAAGATGGGCCATGATGTGATCATGACCCCTGCCTCACATCTTTACCTCGACTATTACCAGTGTGAGCCGGAAGGAGAGCCACTGGCGATAGGGGGCTACTCCCCGCTGGAATGGGTCTACTCATACGAACCAATGCCGGATGAGCTGACAGAAGAGGAACAGGCATATGTGCTGGGACTGCAGGGTAACGTGTGGACTGAATATATACCTTCGATGAGCCACCTGGAATACATGGCTTTCCCGAGGGCATTTGCCATTGCCGAGACAGGATGGACGCCTGCCATGAAAAAGGATTTTGAGGATTTCCTGGCCCGTTTCACCTGCCAGAGAGGAAGGTATGACCTGATGAAGATTAACTATTTCAGGGGTGAATACCGTAACACCAGGGGCCGTACAAAGTAATAACATAGGCACCGTACGGTGAAGGTTTTTCAATGTCCTTGCCCGGGAAAGAGATTACTGCTTCGGGTTGATTAGCTGGAGAGAGTGCTCTGTCTCATATCCGTTTCCGGAACGTATCCATTCTTTCCTGCTGGCACACTGGGTGAAGCCATGGTGCATGAAGAGGTTCATGCTTTCAATGTTACTTTCAAGAATATTACACCATAGCTGATGCAGGCCAAGGGTTTCAAAGGCATAGCCCGTCAGGCAGGTGAGGGCAGCTGATGCATACCCCTTCTTCCTGTCGGCGGGATCAGCTATGAGAATGCCCACGGCAGCCCTGTTATGAAAGTGATCGAACTCATAAAGGTCAATAGTGCCGACGGTCCTTTCTTCCGGCAGGGCCTCGATCATCAGCCTCAGCTGTCCTGTCTCGTAAATGCTTTTGCGTGAGCCAGCAATATATCTCTTCAGGATATACCTGGAGTAGGGAACGAGGGTATTGCTCTGTTTCCAGTTGGTCTCCTCATTCTCCCACCTGTAGAAAAGTTCGAGGTCCTCGGGTTCAACGGCCCTCAGCCTGATCCCGTTATTCTCGAGAATCATTCCTGTAGACTTTCTTGACGAAGATGTCAGTCGGATATCCCAGCCTCAGCAGCCTCCTCATCTCCTCGTAGGCCTCCGCCCTGGTATCAAACTTCCCTGTTGTATAACGGTAGAACCTGTCCTGGCCGTTATAGAACACGGATATCTCCGCGTATTCAAAATATGCCGGGTCAACCGGGTTATAGAGCGCCATAACCTGTACAGTATAATAGAGAACATCGGGATCGATCTCCTGGTCGGTATCTTTCACGTCCTTTATTATAAGATCGGTGATGAGCGATGAAGAATCGGTGAGAGTGATATATGGAAGGTCGGCAGGGTCAAAACTGATGGTCACAGTATCCCTCTCTTCCTCGGGCGGATTGAAAGTCACCAGGGCTATCTCCTTCTTCTTGTATCCTGTCATTATCGACTGCAGGCCAAACTCTCCATCGGCAAAAGGCTGAAAGGCGAGGTTGTCATCAGTGGTGCTGACAGGGTAACCTATATTGGCGGGCTTTGTCCACCTGCCGTCGGTGAGGTTGCTGATGAAGATATCATAACCACCCATCGAGCCGTGTCCTTCAGAGCTGAATGTCAGGGTCTTGCCATCTCTTGAGATAAAGGGTGTCTCCTCATTATACGGGGTATTTACCGTGTTGCCGAGGTTTGCCGGTATCCCCCAGTCGCCTGTCTCATCCTTCTCCGAGACCCACAGGTCAAGTTCCCCGAGTCCTCCCTCACGGTTTGATGTGAAATAGAGCTTCAGACCGTCATAGGAAACTGCAGCATGAGATTCGTAGAACCTGGTATTTATATTACGGTTAAGCCTGACAATAGGAGACCATTTACCGTTTTCATACTGTGTGACGTAGATATTGCCGTCATAATTATCGTTCTTGAACAGGTACAGTTCGGTGCCGTCCCTGTTGAGCGATGTTGTCTGGCAGTCTGTTCCCATGGCGGCTTCCAGCGTGATATCCGTCGGGGTGGCCCAGGCGTCACCCTCCCTGCGTGTCACATAGACGACGGTCTCAAGACCGCGTCTCTCGGTATATGCCATTGTGCTTCCGTCATAGCTCACCACCGGCCTGTCGTTAACAGAGCCCTGGTTGATATACTCCTTCAGGGGTTGTATCAGCACATTGGCAGGTGTTTTCATCTGTTCGGCAGCTATGTTACAGGCCTGTATCTGCTGACTGACAAAATCCTGGTTTTGCATCTCGGTCGTTTCGGAGAGGAGCTGGCTGAAATAACGGTATGTTGTGAGTGCACTGTCAAGCCTGTTGGTTATCCTGTAGGCGTTCCCAAGCGAGAAATAGGCATCGAGCGGGGCTCTGTTCTCTTTGAGCTTTCCTGTTTTGGAGTCGTAGCTGGTGTTTCTTACTGCCTCCTCGAGAAAGGGAATGGCCTTTGGCTTTTCGTCGAAGATATTCAGGTAACAGTTGCCTATCTTATATTTGATATTGGCATTACCAGGCCTGAGGTCATTGAGCATGAGGTAGAGCGGGTTGGCCAGCTCATACTCGCCATAGAGATAATGAGCTTCGGCCTCAAGCCATATCTCCCTGATCTCGCTGTTCTTCTGCGCGCTCAGCGGCACAAGCAGCAGCAGTCCGGTCAATAATACTATTCCCCTTATTCTCATATCACCATTTAACTGTAAAAATAAATCTTCTGCACCATTATGTGCTTTCTGAAGAACATTATTTAAACACTATCCTGTAAATATCGGCTTTCCCGGCTCCGTCATCCCTTCCTGACAGTGACATATATCCTCCCTTCCCGTCCTCTGTGGGGCAGAAGAATATGTTGTCATCAGGGTTGTTGAGCGGATAGCCCAGGTTCTCCGGGTTACTCCACAGACCATTGTATTGCATCTCGCTGCGGAAGATGTCATAGCCGCCCATGTTATAATGGCCCTGGGATGCAAAATAGAGTATCCTGCCGTTCTTGATGAGGAAGGGTCTGTCTTCATTGAAGGGGGTATTGATCTCAGGGCCCATGTTGACAGGCTCTCCCCACTCGCCATCCTCGCCGAGCTTTGATTCGTAAAGGTCAAGGCCACCGAATCCTCCAGGCCTGTCGCTGGCGAAGATAAGTGTGGTGCCGTTGGCAGTTATGAACCCGTGAGCTTCCCAGTACTTTGTGTTTATCTCTTTTTTCAGCTTCCTTGCAGGCTCCCATCTCGAACCGTCATATGTGCTCATCCAGATATCGCTGTTCAGGTTATCATCCTTCGAGAGGAGCATCACACGGTTATCGTCGGCAAGGCATGAGACATAGTGGTCACCGTCGGACTGTATCTCCGGAGTGATGTTCACCGGGGGCGCCCACTCGTTCCGTACTATCTGTGAGAACATGATGGCATCGTAAAACTTCATCGATGACATATAGGCAATTGCCTTGCCGTCGGAGGAGACAACAGGGAAGAAATTATCATTGCTGTCGTTGATCATATTGTCAACCCTTTCCACCGTGAATTTCACCGGGTTGGCCATCAGGGCCGGCGCATTGTTACACGAGGTGATCTGCTGATCGACGAACATCAGGTTCTCAACGTCAGTCGGCAGGAGGGTGCTTCTGTATCTTCCGTATGCCTCCTTAGCTTTTTCAAACATATAGTTGATCCTGTAAGCATCGCCAAGAAAGAATAGTGCTTCGTACGGAGCTTCCTCCTGCCTCAGCGAACCCTCTCTGTATTTGGCAGTGAGCCTCTGTGACGCTTTCTCAAGATACTCTATAGCAAGGTTCTTGCTGCCTTCGATGCTCAGGTAACACAACCCTATGCGGAATGCGATACTGGCATTGTCAGGCATTGCTGCATATATCCCATCGTAATAGGGAAGTGCATCGGTATAGTCTCCCCTCATGAGAAAGTACTCAGCCTCGTAAAAAGCCTCCAGCATCCTGGTATTATCCTGTGATCTGGAAGTGTAACATATTGACAGAACAATCAATAAAAGGGCAGCTTTCTTCATTTTCATATAACTATTTAACATTATCAGTTTCCTCATTTTTTCTTCTCCGCCAGAGCATGACGAATAACGGCAGCAGCACTGCAGGAATTAACAACCACAAGAGCCGGCATCTTTTACTTATATCAGTCTCATCCGGCAATTGGGTCTCGTCGCCGGTAATTATTCCTGACCCAGAACCGGTATCGGCCCTTACTGTGTCCTGTGTGAGGCTCCTGCCAGGATTTTCTCCGGCTGTCCGTTCAGGTTTCTCACGAAATAGCGGTTTCACTTTACGCAAAGGAGCATCGGAGCGATCCACTCTCACAAAGGCTGTGGTATCATTTCCGAAGCGGTCGGTAAGCGTCAGTGATACCTTCGTTTCTCCTTTGCCAGGGTTAAAGGTAAGAGTAAAGGTTGAATCTGTCAAATGATGCTGTGAGGCACCTGTCACTGCATCATGGGATATCAGTCTGACATTGAGAACAGATCTCTCTTCGGCAACCAGGTCAATACTTACCGGCCCCGGGCCTGATACATGAAGCAGGGTGTCGGAGACCAGCTTCATGTATGCGTGGTAGTCGTTCTCTTCCGGAACAACAGGATCAATATGCACCGTATCACTGATGTTCGTGAGCGGCATACCGGGATTACTTTCCGGATAGATGTCGCAGCTGAATATATCCATCCTGCCGTATCCGTCATCAGAGAACCTGGAGTAATAACCCCTGTCACCTTTCCCGACAGGAGAGAAGAAGAGGTCGTCATCAGGAGTGTTGACCGGATAACCCAGGTTCACCGGGGTAGTCCATCTGCCGTGTTTATCGAGGTCTGACCTGAAGATGTCATAACCACCCATGTTGTCATGACCCCGCGAACTGAAGAACAGAGTCCGGTCATTGTTGGCAAGGAAGGGCGTCTCCTCGTTATATACAGTGTTGATGTCGGGCCCAAGATTCACGGCCGGACCCCAGTCGCCTGTACTGTCACGCTCTGACACAAAGATATCGAGACCGCCCATGCTCTCCTTCCTGTTACTTGTGAAGTACAGCTTCCTGCCATCGCGTGTCATGGTGGCATGTGACTCCCAGTACTTTGTATTTATATTGCCGTTCAGCTTTTCCACCGGCGACCACCTGTCGCCTGACAGTTCACTGCTGTAGATATTACCGTCATAACCGTCTGTCCTGTATAACAGGAGCGTATGGCCGTCATGTGTAAGTGAAGAAGTATAGTAGTCCTGGTCGATCCCCAGCTGTGGGGTAAGGTTTACCGGTACAGTCCATCCATCTGCATTCCTGGTCGACCAGAAAATAGCATCATAAAAGGGGAGTGCGCGAGTGAAGAGTATTGTCTTTTCGTCAGACGAGATTACCGGGTTAAATTCCGAGAACCGGTCGTTGACGGCGTTGCCGAGATTCTCCTCAACAAGGTGGACAGGATTGCTCATCATACTGCGGGCATAGAAACATGTCTGCATCTGGAACCTGACGAGGGCCGTGTCATACACTTCAGTGTCAACATCCTTCAGGAACAGATGATAGGTCGCAAGCGCGTTGTCAAAGTCAGCAGCTATCCTGTATGCATTGGCAAGGAGATAGAGTGCATCGTAAGGAGCTCCTGTCTCACTGAATCTGCCCTTACGATAGCCGGGATTTATATGCCGGACAGCCGTCTCAAGAAATGGTATTGCCTTCTCTTTCTCCCCGGGAGTATTCAGGTAACACTGTCCCACCCGGAAATGAAGGTTATAGTTCTCAGGATAAATCTGTAAGAGACTCAGATATTTTGGGAGAGCTTCAGCGTAATCTTCAAAAAGGATATCTCCTTCTGCGGAGAGGAACATTTCCCGCAGATTGCTTCCCGACTGACCGTCCAGAGAGACTGCGTGAAACATTAATATCATGCAGGAGATATATTTAGTCCTTCTTATCAAGTCGGTCAGTTTTCTTAAAGAGACTAATATAGGTTAATTATTGTAATATGAAGACAGGTGCTTTATCCCTTTTTACAACAGTTGTCAATTTTTAATCAACCGTTTAAAGCGCATGCGGCACAGGGCTGACCGGTGTGCAATTGCTATACCTATGGAGACGGGTATATGCCATCCCGGGTTCAGATATCTCCCGGCAAATATCTTCATGGCACCATAGAAATGTTTTAGGGATTGTTCAGGATTGGACAGGGCGCTTCTGCCTTTAAAGTGTGTTATGTGCACATCGGGCAGGTAATAATTATAATAGCCTGCCTGCCGGATACGCCAGCTGATGTCAATATCTTCACCGTACATGAAGTAGGAGGTGTCAAAGAGACCAGCCCTGTCAAGTGCCTCTCTTCTGATAAGCATGAAAGCCCCTGTGAGAATGTCTGCCCGGCATATCTGATACTCAGGCATATTACCCAGGTAGTAGGCATTGAACAGGGCAGAGCGGGGGAACAATCTTCCCATCCCTGTCAGCCTGAACAGGGAGGTCAGGGGGGAGGGGAAGCCTCTTTTTGATTCTGGCAGAAACCTGCCGTCACCATCTGTCATCCTGGCGCCTGCGGCACCTGCCCCGGGATGTCCCCGCATGAAGGTGAGCGCGTTGACAAAAGCATCAGGACTGACGACTGTGTCAGGGTTAAGCACCAGGAGAAAATCACCTGTGGAGGCCCTGATACCCTTGTTACATGCTGCCGAGAATCCTTCATTAGTGTCGCTGGCAATGAGTCTCACCGATGCGAATTCATTCATGACCATCGGGGCAGACCCGTCTGATGAACAGTTGTCAACCACGGTAATCTCGTGGCTGATGCCTGAGGCAGCGGCAATAACCGAATGCAACGCCTGCCTGAGATAATCGCGAACATTGTATGAAACGATTATTACGGAGAGTTCCATGGGCTTCAGGCGGTGGTCATTTCCTCCCTGATAGCCTCGGCAAGCCTGCGTACTCCCTCACATGTCTCCTCTTTATCTGCATAGGAGAAGTTGATCCTCATGGTGTTATGCCCTTCGTCGTTACAGTAAAAGACTGAGCCGCACACAAAAGCCACATTCTTCTGAATGGCTTTTTCAAGCAGTCTTGCCGCATCCATATATGGTGGCAGGGTGACAAAGAGGAAGAGTCCGCCGGAAGGCTCGGTCCACTTCACCCCCTCAGGCATGGATTCGCGGAAGCAGGCAAGCATATGATCACGGCGCCCACGGTAGAGCTCCACCGTCTTACGGAGGTTTATGTCAAGCAGTCCTTTCTCTATATACCGTGCAGTTATCTTCTGCACGAAGGGAGGGGTGCACAGGTCAGCTGCCTGCTTGGATGTAACAAGCTTGTCAATAATCACACTGTTACCGGTAACCCAGGCAAGGCGGAAACCCGGAGCCAGTATTTTTGAGAAGGTATTAAGGGTTATCACCCTGCCATGGCTGTCAAGTGATGACATCAGCGGTTCAGGACTGCCTTCAAAGCGGACATCCCGGTAGGGGCTGTCCTCAACGATTATCAGGTCATGTCTCTCAGCTATCTTTATAATCTCGACACGACGTTCACGGGGAAGGGTCACGCCTGTGGGATTCTGAAAATCAGGTATTATGTAAATGAACTTGATCACATTACCCTCGTTCTTCAGCTTAATGATTGTCTTCTCCAGCAGGTCGGGACGCATGCCCTTGTCGTCAAGAGGTATCCCTGTCAATCTTGCGCCATAGTTGGAAAAGGCATTAAGCCCGCCCAGGTACGACGGCAGCCCGCAGATGACAACATCACCGCGGTTAATGAAGATCTTGCCGCAGAGGTCAAGCGCCTGCTGCGATCCTGTGGTAATAATAATATTATCAGGTGAAAGTTTGAGACCATCCTTCCTGTGCCTCTCGGCAAGCAGGGTCCGGAGCCTCAGATCACCCTCTGTCGTACCGTACTGTAAAGCGGCCTTTCCATCCTCATCAAGTATCTCGGCGGTGATCTTCTTTATATCATCAACAGGGAAAGAGTCCGGTGAGGGTAGCCCGCCGGCAAAGGAGATCATGTCAGGCCTCTGTGTCAGCTTGAGAATCTCCCTGATTGCCGATTTCTTCATCAGATGCGACGCATCGGAAAAGAACCTGTCAAATGTATCTGCCATAAGTTCTTGTTTTCATCAAATTAAGCAATATTTCCAGAATAAAAAAATGACACAGGTTGTTAATCCGGACTTATATCCATGACCTGGGAGAGAGAATTGTGATCCTTCCTGTTTATGTGATACCGGCGGGAACGGTGAAGCTAAGCCAGGCTGACGGTGTAAGGTTATCCCTGTGAGGGAAGAGAGAAGATGCGGCGGTTTACAATTGACTGACCCAGGGTGACCTCATCGGTATATTCGAGAACGTCACCTATAGCCACCCCACGGGCAAGGGTGGTGATACGTACATCCAGCCCGGAGAGCCGTTTATAAATATAGAAGTTGGTTGTGTCTCCCTCCATGGTGGTGCTGAGGGCAAGGATCACCTCGCTGATGCCGCCGGCACGTACTTTCTCCTCCAGCTTGCCGATGGTGAGATCAGACGGGCCGATGCCGTCAACGGGGGAGATGATGCCTCCCAGGACATGGTATAAACCCCTGAACTGCCTGGTGTTTTCAACAGCCATGACATCCTGTACATTTTCAACAACGCAGATGATTGAACTGTCGCGTGTTGTGTCACTGCAAATATCGCATACCGGGGTATCGCTTATCCCGTGACATCGACTGCAGTAGCATACATCTTCCCGGAGCCTGGTTATGGTCTCGCCGAAACGCTTTACCTCTACGCTGTCGCGCCTGAGCAGGTGCATGACCAGCCTGAAGGCTGTCTTACGACCTATACCGGGAAGGGATGCGAACTCATTCACTGCCTCCTCAAGCAGCCTGGAAGGGAAACGTGACGACATATCAAAGCTTTGCAACAAAAATAATTCAATATTTCCCGCAAACCTGACCACATGATAATTTTTATCTCCGATCTTTTTAGTATCCTTGCAGTCTTGTATTCAGAATTATGACACCAACACTCATTCTATTGATCTTCGTGGCTTACACGCTGATGCTCTTCGGGGTTACATTTATCACAGCGCGCAAGGCCAACCACCAGTCGTTCTATATAGGTAACAAGGTTTCGCCATGGTATGTTGTTGCATACGGTATGATCGGCGCTTCGCTTTCCGGTGTGACATTTATGTCCGTCCCCGGTTGGGTGGGAGAGACCCAGTTCTCATATATGATGGTGGCATTCGGGTATTTTTTCGGATATGTGGTGATTGCTCTTATACTGCTGCCCCTTTATTACCGTCTCAAACTGACATCTATATACGGATACCTGGAACAGCGGTTCGGTTTCTGGTCATACAAGACAGGCGCAGGGTTCTTTATTCTCTCAAGGGTGCTCGGCGCTTCGCTCCGTATGTTCCTCGTCATTAATGTCCTGCAAATCTTCGTCTTTGATGCCTGGAATGTTCCTTTCTGGGTCAACGTGCTGATATTCATTTTGCTTATAATAATATATACCCTCAAGGGAGGTATCCGTACCATCATCTGGACCGATACCCTGCAGACAACCTTCATGTTGCTTGCTGTTGTACTGTCGGTATATTATATCAGCCGCGAACTGGGTGCCCCTGTATTCAAACTTGCAAGGGAGGTTTTTGACAGTGACATGTCACGCATAGTGATCACTGACTGGGACCATCCGCGTCATTTCATCAAACAGTTCTTCAGCGGTATGTTCATAACCATCACCATGACCGGTCTGGACCAGGAGATGATGCAGAAAAATCTGAGTATCAAGAGACTGAAGGATGCACAGAAGAACATGTTTACGTTCAGCACAATCAATATGGTGGTCGTATTCCTTTTCCTGATCCTTGGCTCCTTCCTTGTACTTTATTCATCGGCAAGGGGGGTGACAGTAGCCATGAGCGACGATCTTTTCCCGACGATAGCTTTCAACTATCTGGGTCCGGCAGCCGGGATAGTGTTTCTCATAGGACTCATCTCTGCGGCATTCCCAAGTGCTGACGGAGCACTTACCTCGCTGACAACTTCCTTCAGTATCGATTTTCTCGGGCTGGAGAAGAAGACAGGGATGGATGACACAAAGAAAACCAGGATCAGGTACTCGGTACACCTTACCTTTGCGTTTATCTTTTTCATCTGCATCCTGATATTCAGGCAGATGAATGACCGCGCAATCATAGACAAGCTATTCACAATTGCAGGATATACCTACGGCCCTCTTCTGGGTCTGTTTACCTTCGGTCTCTTTACTAAAAGGACAGTTAATGACAGGGTCACACCGTGGGTTGCCATACTGTCACCCGTGATCTGCTACTTCCTGAGTATGTACTCGGAGCAACTGTTCAACGGTTATAAGTTTGGCTTTGAGATGTTGCTCGTGAACGGGTTCCTGACCTTTATGGGTCTGTTCATCTTCAGCAGCAAAAAGGAATCATAGCCTCGATCCTGTGCCGGATGGCGATGTTCCTGTCGTCTGAGTGTTCTCACCTTCCTCCTCGTCTCCCTCTGATTGCTGGACCTTGGGACGGATGATAACCCTTATCTTCTTATAGGGTATTGAGAAGGATACATAGTACTCGGCTGCTGTTGCCATGCCGGAAGTTGCAGCGCCGTAGCCGGGCATCCATACAGGTTTCAGGTCTTTTCCCGCCCCGGCGCTTATCAACAGCCTCATGTAAAGGTTCCAGCCGATGGTTACACCGGGAAACAGCTCGGTCCTCACTCCCGGGGTTATCTCCAGGTAGTGCCCCAGGTGCCTTGACAGGGGCAATGATGCTTCCCCCGCTCCCCACTCATTGGTGTACCTTACCACAGAAGACTCTTCACTGTACAAGCTGAGTCCATATCTCAGGCCGATGCCGGCATAGTGCTTCCCGTATGATACGTTTGCCTTGATGAAGTTGTAGTCAACACCTGCCACAATACTTGTTCCCCTGCTTTTGAAGTCATAGATGAACTGCGACGACTGGAACGATGAGTATCGTAACCCTGCCGTGACGGAGAGCGATGAGTGCAGATCGGCTGAACCCAGAACGCCGTAGCTGATAAGATCATTGCTGACCAGCTTGATAACCGGCCCTGAGAGGTCGAACCCGGCCCTCAGGTGCAGCGGCACCGTAACGGTATCCTGTGACACAGCCATGCTTCCTGACAGGAGAAAGAGACTAATAAAAAAGATGCAGGTTCTTTTCGCCATTGAGATTCACGCTTTTATTCTCAATAATGAGTGTGTCGATGATATTGTGTGTAGTTTTCAGTCCTGTAATTTCACTGACGAAAGTATAGCCGCATTCCGGTGAAACAAGGTGAGGGTGTCTCGTATAATATATTACTGCCGTGTCTGAGACACCATTGAGGATGATATGGAAGAGTGATTGATCTTCGGAAGGGTCGAGCGGCACAGAGAAAAAAGAGACGGATAAGGCGTCGACAAATTCTATGGTATCTGTAAGAGAGACGCCATTTACCCGTAGCGAGTCGGCTTTGGCGGTTTCACCCGTACCGGCAGTAAGCAGCAGGGTGTTCAGCAGAGGGTCAGTATCCTCATAACATGGCTGTACCGAGCACGATGCAAAGAGCAGAGCCAGCAATGCGACGGCTGTGAGGGAGAATATTGACAGTAACCTGTTCATGACGGATGACAAAGGTATAAAAATATTCAAGGAGGTTATGTGCGGACAGCGCTGCCCAAGGGTAAATGACATCCTCTATTTCAGAACTTGGGTAGATTCTTCAGGATGCCGCTGACGCCGTTTTTGATCACACCCACGACCTTATCGACGACGTTCTCCCTCTCTTTTACTGAATATATCTCGTTGATAATATGGTGATACCTGTCATTGAGGATATTCCTTCGCAGCTTGAGAGTGGGAGAGAGCTCTCCTGTCTGCGGAGTCCACTCCTCCGTCACAAGCCTGAACCGCTTGATCTGTTCGTGCTCCCCGAGGTTCCTGTTCACCTCCCTTACTTCACGTGCATACCGTTCTATTACCTCCGGCAGTTCTATCAGGTCCTGGTTATCGCGGTACTGAATCTTGTGAATGAAGCACCAGTCGTGCAGGAAAGTGAAGTTTGGCGAGACAAGTGCGCTGGCGAACTTTTCATTTTCGCCTATCACCATAGCCTGTTCGATGAAGATAGATTCCTTGAGTTTGTTCTCTATCACCTGTGGTGAGATATACTTACCGGCAGAAAGCTTGAACATCTCCTTTTTCCTGTCGGTGATTCTCAGGAACCTGCCCTCGTCGATCCGCCCTATGTCTCCTGTATGGAAATACCCGTTACTGTCTATCACCTCTGCCGTCAGGTCAGGGGCCTTAAAATAACCAAGCATGACATTGGGTCCCTTGCACAGTATCTCCCCGTCTTCATCTATTTTGACCTCCACACCCTCCAGTATCGGTCCGACTGTCTCGAACCTGATATCAGGGATCCGGAGAGGATTTACTGCTATGACAGGCGAGGTTTCCGTTAATCCGTAACCCTGAAGAACAGGGATGCCGGCAGCCCAGAATATGCGTTCGAGCCTCGACTGCAGGGCGGCACCTCCGGAGACGAGAACACGTAACTCTCCTCCCAGGGCCTCTTTCCATTTGTTGAAGACAAGCCTGCGCGCTATTCCAAGCCTGAACCTGTAAAAACTGCTGTTGCCGGTGAGTCTGAACTTAAGCCCCAGCGCCACCGCCCAGAAGAAAATCTGTTTCTTGAGCCACGGAAGGTTCTTCCCCTTGCTTATGATGTTGTCATATATCTTTTCCAGCAGACGTGGCACGGTGTTGGCAATATGCGGTTTGATCTCCCTCATGGTGTCGGCAATGACACCCATGTTTTCGAGGTAATATATGCTGGTGCCCTTGTACTGAAAGTGATAGTTCATCATGCGCTCATATACATGGCATAAGGGGAGGAAGCTCAGGGCCCTGTACCCGAGACCGAATTCATGGGCAGTGCTTGTTGCTATGGCATTGGTGACCAGGTTATTGTGAGACAGCATCACGCCCTTCGGATTGCCGGTTGTGCCTGAAGTATAGATTATCGTGACAAGATCTGACGGCTTGATCGAATCCCTGATTGCAATAAGGTCAGGCATATGGATACCCCTGCTCTTTCTTCCTTCGTCAATGATATCGTTTATTGTCTGCAACCCATCAACAGGATCAAATGAGTAAAATACCTTTATTGAGGCTATTTTCGATGCAACCTGTGATATCTTATTGTATATCTGCCTGTTGCCGACAATCACTGCCTTTACCTCAGAGTGTTCAAGGATGAAGGCATATTCATCCTGCCCGATAGTAGGATAAACAGGCACATGCACCATACCGGCCTGTGCCAGGCCATGGTCAACTATATTCCACTCAGCCTTGTTGGGGGCAATGGTTGCAATGTGATCTCCCTTAACATAACCGAGCGACATCATGCCGCAGCTGAACAGATCGGTCAGTTCCCTGACTGCCTCGGTTGAATATGTCACCCACTCGTTCTTTTGCTTGCCGCCGAACATCACCTCACGGGGCATTGCGTTGCACCCCAGTTCTATCAGGTCAAAGGTTCTGGTTACTTCCATCGGAATCTGTTTTGGATTAACAATACAAGTGTATGAACTTCGAACAATAAAAACAAGAACAAGGACGATCTATTTATCTGTCACCTAAGATATTGATTAATAGTATTATGAAAATACTATTATTTAAAAAGAATTTCGAACGTGCACGGCTATCTGCCGGAGAGACTGTTTTTTACCATGCCGACAGCCTTTTCCACAGCACCTGCCAGTCCTTCTGGTCTCTTACCTCCCGCAGTGGCCAGGAAGGGTTGACCGCCGCCGCCGCCGCTTATTTCTGATGCAACAGCCTTAATGATCTCAACGGCATTCAGTTGTGTTGCTGTGAGCGCCTCATCACCCAGTCCGGCAACGAGAGATGCTTTCCCATCGCTTTCCGATCCGATAATAATGATACTGTTGTTGTCAGACTGCCTGATCTGGTGTGTTATGTTCTTCAGCGTATCGGCAGTGGTATTGTCAAGTACCCCTGAATATATGCGGCATCCTCCTGCCGTCACTGCGCCGCCGGTCAGCTCCCTGCGGGCTGCTGCCGCTGCTGCCGTCTGCATTTTGCCGATGCTGTTCTTCAGGCTGGTATTCTCGCTCATCAGCCTGGAGATGTTAGCTGTAGGATTACCTGTGCTTTTGAGCATAGAGGTTATCTCGTCAAGTATCTGGAGCTTCTCATCGATATATTCCAGGGCTCTCCTCCCGGTAACGGCCTCTATCCTTCTCACACCTGCGGCTACAGCTCCTTCAGAGATGATTTTAAAGAGGCCTATCCTGGAGGTGCTCTCCACATGTGTACCGCCGCACAGCTCCACCGAGTCTCCAAATGATACTACCCTGACCCTCTCCCCGTATTTCTCCCCGAAGAGGGCAATGGCTCCCATAGCCAGCGCCTCATCAACCGGGGTGTCATCATGTATCTCCGGGATGATATTCTCCATTATCATCTCGTTTACCTGCCGTTCGACTGCAGCCAGTTCCTCGCGTGTCACCTGGCTGAAGTGGCTGAAGTCAAATCTCAGTCTTTCAGGTGTAACCAGTGATCCCTTCTGTTCCACGTGTTTCCCCAGTATCTTGCGTAGTGCGTGATGCATCAGGTGTGTTGCAGTATGGTTGTTGGCCGTATCCTGTCTTGCACCTCTGTCCACCACGGCGGCAAAAACAGCCGAGGGCTCTGCCGGCACCCTGTCGGTAATATGAAGTATAAGATTGTTTTCCTTAATGGTGTCACTTATAATTATCTTTTCTCCTCCGGCGGCAATGTGTCCCCTGTCGCCTGCCTGGCCACCGGATTCGGCATAGAAGGGTGTTCTGTCGAAGACCAGTTGTACCTCCTTCCTGCCACGTGCAGTAACTGTCCTGTAACGTGCTATCCTGATGTTCTCCTCCAGGTGCTCGTAACCTGTGAATACAGTGCTCTCCACCTCATTTATCATTACCCAGTCGCCGGCCGTTACTGCGGCGTCATCCCTGGATCTCTCCTTCTGTGCTTCGAGCTCCCTGCCGAACTCTTCCTCATCCAGGGTCATGTTGTTCTCCCTGAGGATCAGTTGTGTAAGATCGACCGGGAAACCGTAGGTGTCAAACAGTTCAAACGCGTCAACGCCTGAAAAGAGGTCTTTTCTTTCCTTCCGTAGAGTCTCTACCTTACGTTCGATCATCTTCAGTCCTTTGCCTAGTGTACGCAGGAATGACTGCTCCTCTTCGAATATCACCCTGGAGATGATCTCCTGCTGAGCCTTCAGTTCCGGGTAATGATCTCCCATTGACTCAATGAGCGACGGAAGGAGCTTGTATATGAATGGCTCACCTGTTCCCAGGGAGGTGTAGCCGTATCTGACTGCACGGCGCAGTATCCTGCGTATGACATATCCTGCCCTGTTGTTTGACGGCAGCTGGCCGTCAGCCACCGAGAATGCCACTGTACGGAGATGATCGGCAATGACCCTGTGGGCAATATCCCACTCCTGCCTGCTGCCGTATGGTTTGCCTGTCACATCTGCTGAGGCGGCAAGTATAGGCTGGAAAATGTCGGTATCATAATTGGACTTCTTGTTCTGGATGACCATGCAGAGCCTTTCAAAGCCCATGCCGGTGTCAACATGCTTCTCGGGAAGGAACTCAAGCTCTCCGCCGGCGCGACGGTTGTACTGGATAAACACCAGGTTCCAGATCTCAATCACCTGCGGATGGCCTTTGTTTACCAGTGTATGTCCCGGCACCGAGGCACGCTCCTCATTATCCCTTATGTCTACGTGTATCTCGGAACAGGGACCGCAGGGACCGGTCTCACCCATCTCCCAGAAATTGTCTTTTTTTGTGCCGTCAAGAACATGGTCATCAGCTCCTGCGAAACATCTCCTCCAGTGAGCGGCCGACTCCTCATCACGAGGCACATCATCTTCGGCATCTCCTTCAAAAACAGTGGCGTAGATCCGTTCCTGAGGTATTCCAAGGCGCCCTGTAAGAAACTCCCATGCCCATTCTATTGCTTCTTTCTTGAAATAATCGCCAAAAGACCAGTTGCCAAGCATCTCGAACATGGTATGATGATAGGTGTCGAGACCTACCTCCTCAAGGTCATTATGCTTGCCGGAAACACGAAGACACTTCTGGGAGTCGGCTATACGTTTGAATTTTGGAGGCTGGTTTCCGAGAAAAATGTCTTTGAACTGATTCATCCCTGCGTTGGTGAACATCAGGGTAGGATCGTTCTTTATCACCATCGGGGCTGACGGTACTATCTTATGGTCCCTGGACCTGAAAAAACTGAGGAATTCCTCTCTTATCTCATTTGCCTTCATCATAAAACCTCATGCCCGTTGAATTTCACATTTTTTAAGGTTTGTAAAATTAATTTATTTATTTTACGTTTGTCAACTGTGAGTTCAAAATAGTGGTAACCCGCTGACTACTGATGCTGAAAAGGAAAAAGTACGTATTTGATACTGCCAATCTTCAATTCCTCCAACACAGGAGGAACCTGACCCAAAAACTGGTCAGGTTCTCACTGTTTTTTGGAGCTTCTGTCGTATTAGCTCTTTTTTACGGTTTTATCTTCCAGCGTCTTGTAGGGTCACCCAAGCAGGAACTCCTTGAGCAGAGAGTCGATGAGATGAAACTCAAATATGCTCTCCTGGAAAAAAAGATCGATTATTCAACGGCAGCTGTTGCCGATCTGCGCTCTGCTGACAACTCATCCTACCGTGCCATCCTTGACCTTCCACTTATTCCTGAAGACATCTCCGAAGGAGGTGCCGGTGGTACTTTCAAGTTTGGGGACCTGTCGGGATACCTGAACACAGATTTGATGATGTCGGTGAGATCAAAGTTTGAAGACCTGAAGACCCAGACCAATATCCAGTACAACTCACTCAACGAGCTCAAGGAGAAGGCGGCCGAGTGGAAGGAGATGTGGGCGCACCTTCCCTATATCAGGCCGGTAAACGTGACCATGAAGCTGGGAGACGGCATGAAGTTCCGTGATATACACCCAGTATGGGGCTCTCCCAAGTGGCATTTCGGGCAGGACTTCAGATGCCCGATAGGTACCGAGGTTCATGCAACAGGGGCAGGTACAGTCTATTTTGCAGGTAATGAAAATGACGGTTTCGGAAACAAGGTGGTCATTGATCATGGTTATGGCTACCGGACCATATACGGCCATCTGAGCAAGTGCAATGTGAAAAGGGGAGACAAGATCACCAGGGGTGATTTTATAGGCTTGTCGGGCAATACCGGGACATCAACAGGGCCTCATCTCCATTACCAGATAGACCTCTTTGGCGAACATGTGAATCCTCTCTGGTATTTCGAGGACAGCCTGACAGAGGAGGAGTATTTCCAGATGCTTGACTACCTGACAAAGCCCTGACGGCAGAGTATCTTCAAACCACCCGTAGCCCAAAAGTCCTTTTTTGAATTTAATCTATTTTTCTTATGTTTGCAGGGCATTCATGATGACATCATAACAGATGCCGAAGACCAAGTATAAGTTTAACCACGAGACACTGAGCTTCGACAGGATCAGGCTGGGGCTCAAAGAGACTTTTCTGCGTCTCTTCGGTTATTTCGTCGCATCGCTTTTCCTGGCCGGCATTTATGGTTTTATTTTTGCATTCGTTTTTGATTCACCCAAGGACAAGGCCCTCAAGAGAGAGATTGAGCAGCTTACGCTTCAGTATGAGCTTATGAACCGTGAGATGGAGAATGTTGAGAAGGTGCTCGGTAACCTCGAGGAGACGGATGACAACCTGTACCGTACCATCTTCGAGGCTGAGCCTGTACCATCATCATATCGCCAGGGAGGCATCGGGGGCGTAAACAGGTACGAGGAGATGGAGGGTTTTTCCAACTCAAAGCTGGTGATAGAGACGGCCAAGAGACTTGACAAGATCAGGAAGAGGATATATGTCCAGGGAGAGTCTTTTGACGGGCTTATCGCCATGGCCAGGGAGAAGGAGGAGATGCTGGGCAGCATCCCGGCTATCCAGCCGTTGTCTAATGAAGACCTTAAACGCACCGCCTCCGGCTTCGGATTCCGGATTCATCCGATATACAAAATCTTGAAATTTCATTCGGGTATGGACTTCACAGCCCCCACGGGTACCGAGGTATATGCTACAGGGAACGGCACTGTCAGGATGGTGAAGTCGGCGCGCAGGGAACTGGGTAACCACATTATCATTGATCATGGCTTTGGATACCAGACCGTTTATGCTCACCTGAATGCCTTCAACGTGAGGGTGGGGCAGAAGGTAAGACGCGGTGACGTCATAGGTTTTGTAGGCAGCACAGGCCTCTCAACAGCACCGCACCTTCACTATGAGGTGCTGGTGAACGGAAGCCACGTAGACCCGGCCATGTATTACTTCAACGATCTCACACCAGAGGAATATGACAGGATGCTCGAGATCTCAAGCAAGAGCGGACAAACATTCGACTGATTCATCTAGTTTACTATGCCTTACAGGGAAAAGAAAGTAGAAAAGCTCTATTACCAGATCGGGGAAGTATCCGTGATGTTTTCGGAACCTGTCTCTACAATACGTTTCTGGGAAAAGGAATTTGATATTCTGCGTCCGAAGAAGAACAATAAGGGCAACAGGCTCTTTAAGGAGGAAGATATCAAGAACCTGAGGCTGATACATCACCTGCTCAGGGACAGGGGTATGACCATTGAGGGCGCAAAAAAATATATGAAGAATAACCGCGAAGAGACTGATTACCGCCTCGAGATAGCCGATAAGCTGCGTAGCATAAGGGCTATGCTCATTGAAATAAGGGATGAAATAGGATGAGACTATGGCAGTCACCCTGGGAGAATTTGTACGATGGTTTGAAGAGCTGATCCCCCCTGCCTTTCAGGAACAATATGACAACAGCGGACTGCAGACAGGCGATTGTTCGGCAGAGGTCGCTTCAATCCTTCTTACCGTTGACGTCACTCCGGAGGTGATAGCAGAGGCAGCCGGTCATGGCTGCAGTCTTATTATATCTCACCACCCGCTGATCTTTACGCCACTGAAACGCCTGATATCAGCAACTAATGCAGAAAGGTGCGTGGCTGCAGCCCTGAAGACAGGCACAGCCGTGTATTCTGCCCATACCAGCCTGGATAATCATGAACATGGAGTAAGTCATATACTGGCTGAAAAAATAGGTCTTGAGAAGATCAGGGTTCTTGTTCCGCTGAGCGGAAAACTGTTAAAACTTGTCACCTTTGTGCCTGAGGCTCATGCCGGGAAAGTTAGAGAGGCACTTTTTGCCGCCGGTGCCGGCCATATTGGCAATTATGACCATTGCAGCTTTAACGCTCCCGGAGAGGGTACTTACCGCGCCGGTGAGAAGGCCATGCCTTTTACCGGCAGGATAGGAGAGGATCATTCTGAGCCTGAGGTGCGCATTGAAGCTGTCATGCCATCACACCTGTCAGGTGCATGTGTCAGGGCGCTTCTGGCCGCTCACCCGTATGAAGAGGTGGCATATGATATAATAGCCCTGGAGAACGAGTATCATGGCGCCGGCGCAGGCAGCATAGGCACTCTGCCAACCCCTCTGCCGGGAAGCGCGCTACTGGAACGCCTGAAGGAGCTTACAGGGGTGCCGTGCATCCGCTACAGCGGAGACCCCGGGCGCACAATCACGACGGTAGCCGTATGCGGCGGCAGCGGCTCCGGGCTCACCGGCGCTGCAGCGCGCGCCGGCGCCGACGCCTTCATCACTGCCGACATCAAATACCATACATTCACCGAAGCACCTCCTGAGATGCTCCTGGCTGACATAGGCCATTACGAAAGTGAAAAATTCTCTTTAGAGATACTCTACAACCTGATTCATAAAAAATTTCCTAACTTTGCACTCCGGTTTTCCGGGATAACAACAAACCCCGTTAATTACTACCGGTAAAATGAAATACCCATGTTACACAAATACAAACACTGATTAATATTGCACCGTTAACATGAGGGCTCTGTAATACCTTTAAAATAAAATTACATTATGATAAAACAGACCAAATCAGCTGAAACTGAGCTTACAATAGAAGAAAAACTCAGAGCGCTTTATTCACTGCAGCTTGTTGATTCAGAGATAGATAAGATTCGCACTCTTAGAGGCGAGCTTCCCCTGGAGGTACAGGATCTGGAAGACGAGGTCGAGGGCCTTGCAACAAGAATAGGTAACCTGAAAAACGAGGTGGCCGAGCTTGAAAAGGCAGTGGTGGCGAAAACAAATGAGATAACTGTTTCACAGGCTCTTATCAAAAAATATGAAGAGCAGCAGAATAATGTACGCAATAACCGCGAATATGATTCACTCTCAAAAGAGATTGAGTTTCAGACACTTGAGATAGAGCTCTGTAACAAGAAGATACGGGAGTTTTCTGCCCAGGTTACCGAGAAGAAAGAGGTGATGGAAGAGGCCCAGACCCTGCTTGATGAGAGAAAACGCGACCTTGACAGTAAAAAGTCGGAGCTTGAGGATATCACACGTGACACCCAGAAGGAGGAGGAAAATCTTATCGGTAACTCGGAAGAGCTCCAGACGAAGATTGAGGAGAGGCTTCTCACGGCATACAAGCGTATACGTTCCAACGCACGCAATGGCCTTGCCGTGGTATCTGTACAGAGGGATGCCTGTGGCGGATGTTTCAACCAGATACCACCTCAGCGTCAGCTTGATATCAGATCGAGGAAAAAGATCATCGTCTGTGAATATTGCGGACGTATCCTTGTAGACGATGAGATAGTAAGCGAAAACAAGTAATTAAGACATCATTTGTTGATAGTAGAGGAGACGTTGTACACAACGTCTCCTCTCGTTTTATTAAATTTGTACTGTTGAACCCACCCGTAAAGTATGAGTGATTTTAAGAGCCAGATTTCAGAGGGTATCCCGGGCTATCTCCCGGAGCCGCGATCATATGATTCTTCAGTAAACCATGCACCACGTCGCCGCGACATACTGACCAGGGAGGAGAAGAAGCTTGCTCTCCGTAATGCCCTGAGATATTTTCCGCCTCAGCTTCATGGTGTTCTTGCCCCTGAATTTGCTGCCGAGCTCCGTGACCGGGGCCGCATATATATGTACCGTTACAGGCCCGCTTATGAGATGAAAGCCAGGCCGGTAGGCGAGTATCCTCACCGGTCTGTTCAGGCCGCCGCCATAATGCTCATGATCACCAACAACCTTGATCCTGCTGTCGCCCAGCACCCTCATGAACTGATAACCTACGGAGGCAACGGTGCTGTCTTCCAGAACTGGGCCCAGTACAGGCTGGCAATGAAATATCTCTCCGTGATGACAGACGAGCAGACCCTGGTGATGTACTCCGGTCATCCGCTGGGTCTTTTCCCTTCACACAGGGAAGCGCCGAGGGTGGTTGTGACCAACGGGATGGTGATACCGAATTACTCCTCACAGGACAACTGGGAGCGGTTCAACGCCCTCGGCGTGTCACAGTACGGGCAGATGACAGCAGGTTCATACATGTATATCGGGCCCCAGGGTATTGTCCACGGAACAACAATCACCCTTCTGAATGCCTCCCGCAGGCTGAGGGAGCCTGTTGATGCAGGGAGGAGGAGCAGGCTGTTCATTTCATCGGGACTGGGAGGAATGTCGGGAGCCCAGCCTAAAGCCGGAAATATTGCCGGAGTGGTATCTGTCATTGCCGAGGTTAACCCCAGGGCCATCAACACCCGTCATTCCCAGGGCTGGGTGGATGAGGTACATGAAGATATCACCGTCCTGGCTGAACGCGTACGGAAAGCCTGCCGCGATGGCGAGGCCGTGTCGCTGGCTTATCACGGCAATATTGTGGAACTGTGGGAGAGGTTTGCCGATGAGGGACTGTGGGCTGACATGGGCTCTGACCAGACCTCACTGCACAACCCGTGGGCGGGAGGATATTACCCTGCGGGACTGACTTTCGAGGAGGCAAATACGATGATGGCTGATGACCCGGAGAGATTCCGCAGCAGGGTGCAGGCATCCCTGTGCCGGCAGGTTGAAGCTATTAACAGACATACATCGCACGGGACATACTTCTTTGATTACGGAAACGCATTTCTTCTCGAGGCATCACGTGCAGGAGCAGATATTAACGACGGGCACGGAGGCTTTCGCTATCCGTCATATGTGGAAGACATCATGGGTCCTGTCTGCTTTGACTATGGCTTCGGGCCTTTCAGGTGGGTCTGCTGTTCGGGAGACCCTGCCGACCTGGAAAAGAGCGACCTTATCGCTGCAGCCACTCTTGAGCTGTTGATGAACGATTCCCCTGGTGATATAAAGCAGCAGATGTCAGATAATATTCACTGGATCCGTGAAGCCGGGCCCAACAGGCTGGTGGTGGGTTCACAGGCCCGCATCCTTTATGCCGATGCCCGTGGCAGGACAATGATAGCGGAAGCCTTCAACAGGGCCATCGCCGCAGGGGAGATCAGCGGTCCTGTGGTAATAGGTCGTGACCATCACGATGTCTCAGGCACCGATTCACCCTTCAGGGAGACATCTAACATCTATGACGGTTCGCGCTTTACAGCTGACATGGCTGTTCAGAATGTGATCGGTGATTCCTTTCGTGGCGCTACGTGGGTCTCGCTTCACAACGGAGGTGGTGTCGGCTGGGGAGAGGTAATAAACGGAGGGTTCGGAATGGTGCTCGATGGTACGCCGGAGGCAACAAGACGACTCAGGTCGATGCTCTTATGGGATGTCAGCAACGGCATTGCGCGCCGCAGCTGGGCGAGAAACAGCGGGGCTGTGGCAGCAATAACAAGGGAGATGGAACGCACACCCGGGCTGGTGGTGACGATGCCGTCACAGGCCGATGACAGCCTGCTGGATTCGGTGCTCGGTTAAAGATTGTCAGGAAGAAGATCGGAGAGAAGGCAGACAGCCATCGCCACGATACCCTCACCACGGCCGGTAAAACCCATCTTCTCGGTGGTGGTGGCCTTCACCGAGACAGCGTCAGGAGATATATTAGCTATTGAGGCCATGGTGGTACGCATGGCGTTTATATATGGTGCCAGCTTCGGCATCTCGAGGCACACAGTACTGTCTATGTTCACAATCCTGTAACCTCTTTCCGAGATCATCTGTACTGTCCTTTTGAGCAGTATTTTACTGTCTATGCCCCTGAATTCCTCCGAGGTATCGGGGAAATGGCTGCCTATGTCGTTCAGCCCTGCTGCCCCGAGTAGTGCATCACAAATGGCATGGATAAGCACATCGCCGTCAGAATGTGCCACACAACCCATGGACGAGACGATATGAACACCACCGAGCCACAGCTCGCGGCCTTCCTCAAGGCGATGAAAATCTATGCCCTGTCCTATCCTCTGGTGTAATGACATTATCCCGTTACTTCTGGCTCAGGTTGCGCAGTGAGTCAAACTCAAAGCCAAGCGAGAATCGCAGGGTACGGGCAAGGGGATTATTCTGGGTTACAGGCACCAGGTATGAGAAATCGAGTGAGAAGACGCTCAGCCTGAAGCCGGCCCCTACAGTAAAATATTTCTTATTTCCCTTGCTTTCCGCCTCATTGAAGTAGCCGGTCCTGAGGGCAAACTGCTGGTTGTACCAGTACTCAATCCCTATCGACTGTGTAAACTCCTTCATCTCTTCACTGAAACCGCCGGGGGCATCGTAGAAAGACTGGAAGATAGCAACAGGCACTGAGACATTCGGATCCATGCCATCAACGATATTCCATTCAGCATCATACACAGGAGGCGTAGGCACAAGCAGCTTGTTGAGGTCGAACGATATACCCAGGACATTGTACTTATCGAGATTGACGGTGAAGGTGGTTCCGAGACGCATGTTCATCGGGATGAAATCAGGGTCAACATCGGTTGTGTAACTCATCTTTGAACCGATGTTGGAGAGGTTTATGCCTGCGGAGATATTACCGTCCCTGGAGCCTAGTTTCAGCGCAGTGGTATAGTATGCAGAGACGTCAGCTGCGTATGCAGTGCCGGCTTTTGTCTCTGTGGTGCCGACAGTCATTCCTCCCGTAATGTTTGAATAGATGAATCTCAGGGCTACACCTCCCGACCAGTGTTCGGAGAAGAGCCTTGAGTAAGCCATATCGATGGAGAATTCATTCGGGTTGTGGGTGCGCTGATAATTGCCATAGTCATCAGTAAACTGTATTTCTCCAAGTGATGAATACATAAGACTGGCGGCAAACACCTGCCTGCTGTCAATCCGGTAATATCCGGTGAGATACGCCAGGTTAATATCGGGAACAAGTGCTCTCAGCCATGGCGAGTATGACATTCCAAAGCCTCCGTTACCATCGATGAATGCATATTTTGCGGGATTCCAGTGCATGCTGAACAGATCGGGTGAGGTCGCAACGCCGGCGTCACCAAGAGCACCGGCACGCGAATCCGGCGCAATGGTAAGAAACGGTACAACGGTCTGGATGACATTATAGGGATCTGCATCCTGGGCCGGAAGAGGAATGATAAATGCAAACAAAAGTAGTATTATGCTAACAGTCAGCGCCTTGTTTTTCATGTTATTCAGATTCAAGATTTGTGCAAATATAAAACAAAAAAAAAGGTGAGTTATTGTGTTGTCTTACAAAATGATGATACGTCCCGTGGCAGAGCATTTTTCT
>QKGI01000018.1 GCA_003250475.1 Bacteroidota bacterium
GAAATGACTGAAGATACAACCCAATACAAATAGCAATTAAATACAATGAAATATAGAAATTCTATCCTGACCGGTGCCTTGCTGGCACTGGTCCCTTCAGCTCTGACATACTGTGGCCATGCAAACCAGGGCAGTACTGACAAGAAAGAGGGGTCGCCCGAACCTGGTTCACGACCTAACATCCTTTTTATTGTCTCTGAAGATAACGGCCAGGAGCTGGGGTGTTACGGGGCACCTGTCAAAACGCCGAACCTTGACAAACTTGCATCTGAGGGCGTATTGTTTAAAAATGCCTATGTAACCCAGGCCGGATCGTCTCCGTCGAGGGCGTCATTCCTTACCAGCCTCTATCCTCATCAGAATGGCCAGATCGGGCTGGCAACATGGGATTACAGCATGTACCAGGAAAACACTCCAAACATGGTAAATACCCTGAAGGAATCTGGTTACAGGACCGGCATGATAGGGAAACTGCATGTTCTTCCTGAAAGTGCTTTTGCTTTTGACTGGTGGGAGACACAGGGAAGTAACTTCCAGAGAAAGAACCTGTCAAGGTATGCGGTAGAAGCCGCAAAATTCATTAAAGAGTCCGATCAGCCTGTATATCTGCAGGTTAACTATCCTGACGCTCATGATCCTTTCCTGGCGCAGGTTGACGGTCATCCTGCAAAACCCCTTACCGGGCAGGATGTTGAAGCCCTTCCGTATTTCGGAGTCACATCAGATTCGCTAAGGCAGAAAACAGCAGATTATTACAACTGCATAATGCGCCTTGATGACTGGATCGGAGACCTGCTGGAGAAACTGAAGGAGACAGGCGAATATGATAATACGGTAATCATTTATATAGGTGATCACGGCGCCGACATGCTCAGGGGAAAAAGAACCGTATATGAGGGCGGCGTCAGGATACCCATGATTATTTCATGGTCAGGAGGCGTAAGGAATACTGTTTACGAGGGCCTTGTCAGCACAATTGATATCTATCCGACGGTCCTTGCAATTACAGGCATAAAAGCACCTTCATACCTGGAGGGTAAATCACTTCTGCCTGTACTGGAAGGGAGCACAGAACCGGTAAGGAAATTCCTCTTTACAGAGTTCCATGTTCATTCAAATCATAATCCCTATCCCCAGCGGGCTGTCCGCAATAAAAACTTCAAGCTGATATACAATCCGGTTAGCGGTTATGAGAACCCCGGCTTCTTCTTTACAATAGGCAAGAAGATCGACAAAACGGACTTCTATAAAGCACTGGAATCAGCTCCTCCGGTTGTAGGGCAGGCCTACGAGAGGATGCGCAAGCCACCCGAATATGAACTCTATGACCTCAGGAACGATCCATTCGAATGGAATAACCTGGCAGACGACCCCGATTACAGCAAGGTGTTCGAACGTCTTAAGGAAAAACTGCATGAATGGCAGGTTGCCACTTCAGATCCGTTTATCGACACGTCCGTCGCTGAGAGACTGTTTCTTGAAATAAAGGCTGCCAATGAGAAAAAGGTGGAGATCGGGTATCATGAGTATATGGATCCCCATCTGGTCTTAACTGAAAGTGAAAAATAATTTACCTGACTGAATAAAGGTCTCAACAAGTGAACAATATGATTTTCAATTCTGACCATAGAATCCAAAAGCGAAATAAAATGAGTAAAATAAATGCTTCGTTTGTGCAGGGACTTGCCGGTCTCTCTGTTCTGCCACTCATACTCCAGGGTTGCGAGGCAAAAGACCAGCCCAGGCCAAATTTTGTATTCTTTCTTGTCGATGACATGGGATATAGTGATGTAGGCTGTTATGGAAGCGATTACTATGAAACACCAAACATTGACCGTCTTGCCAGCCAGGGAATGAGCTTTACGAGTGCCTATGCAGCAAGTACACTCAGTTCCCCTACCAGATCAAGCATACTTACCGGCAAATACCCGGGCAGGCTGCATATCACTCATGCAATACCGATCCAGGGATATAAACGGCTTGGAAACGGTACTGCAACACCTCTGAAGGATGCCGATTATGTTATGAATTTGCCCCTGGAAGAGGTTACCATCGCGGAAGCTCTTAAGCCTGCCGGCTATGCCACCATCTCCATCGGCAAATGGCATGTCTGTACTGACGAAGCATACTTCCCGGAATATCAGGGATTTGACAGGAATGTCGGTGGCAATGGTCATGGTAATACTGCCGACTATTTTTATCCGTATCATAATAAATGGCGTATGGCTCCCGGCTTTCCGTGGATTGAGTGGAACACCCTGCCCGATGGCAAGCCTGGAGAATACATCACTGACCGGCTTACCCAGGAAGCGGTGAAATTCATTGAAGAGAACAGGGATAAACCCTTTTTCCTGTACCTGCCCCACTATGCCGTTCATACTCCCATCCAGGCCATCGACAGTCTTATCAGGAAATTTGAGGCCAAACCGGTCGACAGCATCAAAGGCCACACAAAAGCATCCTATGCAGCTATGATAGAGAGTGTCGATAATAGCATGGGATTGATAATGAATAAACTGGAAGAGCTTGGACTTGCAGAAAACACAATAATAATCTTCACCTCTGATAACGGGGGACACGGTCGCTGGACATCAAACTGGCCATGGAGAGGCAACAAAGGTAATTTCTACGAGGGGGGCATCAGGGTACCTCTCATTATAAAATGGCCCGGGAAAGTCAAGGCCGGCTCTGTTTGTGATGTGCCCGTGATCAGTACTGACTACTATCCGACTATGTTGCAGATGGCTGAGCTCGATCTCATGCCAGAACAACATATGGATGGTGTAAGCCTCCTGCCCCTACTGAAGGACAACGGCTCTATTCCTGAGCGTGATCTTTTCTGGCATTTCCCGAATTATACGGGAACAGGTCATCCTGACCCTTCCGGTCCTCTCAGTGTGATAAGACATAAAGACTGGAAACTGATTGAGAACTTTGAGGATGAGAGTCTTGAGCTGTACGATCTGAAGAATGACCCGAAGGAGACCACAAACCTTGCAGACAAGGAACCCGACCTGGCCGGGGAGCTTAAGGAGAAGCTTGTTAAGTGGCGCCAGGAGGCGGGTGTTCAGATGCCCGAAGTAAATCCGGATTACATAAAAAAATAACTATACATAACCATGAATATACTCAGATATTCGACAAACCTTCTCCCGGTTTCCCTGGGAGCGATAATGCTAACCCCGTCATCCTGTGCTGATGGCCGTTCATCAGAACCTGCCAAAGCCAAAGACGAACAGCCTTTAAATGTTCTTTTCTTCGTCTCTGATGACATGCGTCCTAACCTTGGATGTTACGGTGACTTGTATGCAGTTACACCCAATATAGACAGGATGGCTTCTGCCGGTGTTGTCTTCAGTAATGCCTACTGCCAGCAGGCTGTAAGTAATCCCTCACGCACCTCCCTTCTGACAGGGTTAAGACCCGACGAGACAGGTGTGGTGAACCTGGAGACTCATTTCAGAACCAGGCTGCCCGACCTGGTTACCCTCCCGCAGCTCTTTAAGAACAATGGTTACCTTGCCCTTGGTACGGGTAAGGTATTTCACGCCCTGAAAGAGACTGTCGATCCTGTCTCCTGGTCTGCACCGGTGCCCAATTATGAGGTCGGAGGATACCTTCTTCCGGAAAACCAGGGCGGTAACGGAAAAAAGAACTCGACGGAAGAGGCTGATGTGAATGATACAGCATATGTAGATGGTAAGATAACCCTTGATGCCATAAAATTCATGGCCAGGGCAAAGGCTGAAAACAAACCCTTCTTCCTTGGCGTCGGGTATAAAAAGCCCCATGCACCATATGTGGCACCAAAGAAATACTGGGACATCTACAGGGACAAACCTTATGTAATAACCGACAGGGAAAGGCCTGTGGGAGCTCCTGCCCTTGCATTCCATAATAATGAGGAGATCAGGGGGTACCGCGATGTGCCTTCTGTAGGTCCCATACCGGCGGAAAAGGAGCAGGAGATAGTCCACGGCTATTATGCCTGCATCAGCTATGTTGATGCCCAGGTAGGTAAGGTGATTGCTGCCCTTGACAGCCTCGGGTTCGGAGACAATACGATAATCGTATTCTGGGGAGACCACGGATATCATCTCGGTGAGCTGGACCTTTGGTGTAAATCAACAAACTTTGAGCTTTCGGCTAAGGCCCCTCTTATCATTTCAGCCCCGGGAATGAACGGCAACGGGCGCAGTTCATCCGCAATAGTGGAGTTTGTCGATGTCTATCCCACCCTTGCAGAGCTGGCAGGGTTGACGCCCCAGGGAAAACTTTCGGGAGAGAGCCTTGTTCCGCTGCTGAAAAACCCGGACGCCAAATGGAAAAACATTGCATTTAACCAGTTCACAAGACCGTACAAGGCTATACGTAAATTCCCTCCCACGCACATGGGATATTCCGTCCGCACTGAAGACTGGAGATGCACCTACTGGTGGGATCTTAAAACAGGTGAAGTGGTTGAAAAGGAACTCTATAACCTGAAGGACAACAGGGTTGAAAAGGAAAACCTGGCAGGTAACCCTCAGTATGCAAAGATTGAGAAGAAACTGGCTCAGATGGTGACGGATTACCGCAATGGTAATTATCAGAATATAAAAAAGAGATAGGAAGCAATG
Source organism: Bacteroidota bacterium (assembly GCA_003250475.1). Taxonomy (GTDB): domain Bacteria; phylum Bacteroidota; class Bacteroidia; order Bacteroidales; family VadinHA17; genus SR-FBR-E99. The sequence continues at coordinate 4,620 of QKGI01000018.1, forward strand.
GCTGCACTGGAAAGAGCATCATTACTTATACCTGCTGCCATAGGGTCCCTTCTTCTTCCGGGTACTCCCGGGTCCCAACTCAGGGCAGCTGAAAACACCCCGGAAGGGGACAGGCGACCTATGAACGTGCTGTTCTTCTTCGTCGATGACCTGCGTCCTAATTTAGGCTGTTATGGTGATGCTGTGGCTGTTACCCCGAATATTGACTTACTGGCAGGTAGCGGAGTGACCTTTACCCATGCCTATTGCCAGCAGGCAGTAAGCAATCCGTCGAGGACCTCACTGCTGACCGGATTGAGGCCGGATGAAAACGGTGTGACTGACCTGGAGACTCATTTCAGGGACAGTGTGCCCGATGTTGTGACCCTGCCCCAGCTCTTCAGGATCAACGGTTATCTTACCCTCGGCGCCGGTAAGGTCTATCACTCAACACCGTTTATCATTGACGAGCTTTCCTGGACAAGGCCGGTACCTGATTATCTGCCCAGGGCATACATGCTACCCCGGAACCTTGTCGAGAACGCCAAGATGAGCTCTTTCGAGTCAGCCGACGTTCCTGATAATGCATATCCTGACGGTCAGACAGCAGACTACGCTGTCAGGTATATCGAGGAGGCATATGCGCAGGAGAGGCCATTTTTTATAGCAGCAGGATTTACAAAACCACACCTGCCTTTCTGCGCCCCCAAAAAATACTGGGATATATATGAAAACACTGACTTTGTAATTGGTGACCGCAAAAGGCCGGAAGGAAGTCCTGACCTGGCTTTCCATAATTGGGAGGAGTTGAGAGGCTACCGCGATATCCCGAAGGAAGGGCCGATCGGAAAGGAAAAGGAAGAAATATTGTGGAAGGGATACTACGCATGCATCAGTTATATGGATGCCCAGGTTGGGAAAGTCATCGCAACCCTTGATAAACTTGGGCTACGGGAGAACACGATTATTGTCCTGTGGGGAGATCATGGATATCACCTGGGAGAACAGGATCTATGGGGTAAATCGACCAATTTTGAGCTTGACGCAAGGGTGCCACTGATTATCTCGTCACCTGGTATTAAAGCTTCCGGGCAACAGTGTAAGGCTGTTGTGGAGACGCTCGACATTTACCCGACCCTTGCCGACCTGTGCGGAATAAAGCCCGGGAGCAAGGTATCAGGAGTGAGCCTGAAACCTTTACTGAATGATCCGGGCAAAAAGTGGAAGAATACAGCTTTCAATCAGTTCATCAGGCCGTACAGTGCATTACGCAATGGCAGCCCGACGCATATGGGCTATTCGGTAAGGACCCCGGAATGGAGATGCACCTGCTGGTGGGATCTGGAAACAGGAGAGATGGTTGAGAAAGAGCTATATAACCTGAAAGACAATCCTATGGAAAAAGTTAACCTGGCCGGGGATAAAAGGTATTCAAAAACAGAAGAGGAGCTTACCTCTCTCCTGCAGGCCTACAGGAATAAACAATATTAAAATGAATGATACCTGGTATGATAAACTATAAATTCAGACCCGTAATCTTTTTTCTTGTTGCCCTGATGTCTGCCGGCAACCTCTCCTCACAGTCCGTTGAGATCATTCAGGAGCAGCTTCCAGTGCTGACACAAAAAGAGGGAAACCAGGTTATGTTGATACGGGTCAGCACAAAGGAGCCTGGCGGAGTGGTGACACGAATAGCCCTCGACCTGACCGGGACATCTGACCTGGATGATATAGAACAGATTAAGATCTTCTATCGGGGCGACAGTATGAAGGACAGCATTCAGTTTGCCCGGACCTTGTCACCCTCTTTACACCTTGACTTCAAAGGTAAGGCAGAGCTCAAATCAGGATCAGGTTACTTCAGTGTGATAGTCAGGCTCAGGGATGAGGCTGACATCCTGCACAGCATGGCGGTGAGATGTACAGCCGTAAAGGCAGGGCGCACCATGTTGATCCCTGTGAGTGACAGCAACCCCCTGAAGCTGCGGTTTGGAACGGCTCTCTGCCAGCATTGGGAAGATGGGGTTCACACCTACAGGATACCGGGTATCGTAAGAACCAATAACGGAACATTGCTGGCTATCTTTGACAGGAGGCTGGAGACCCATCGTGACCCGCAGGGAGTGGCCAACATAGGTCTTAAAAGGAGTACTGACGGAGGGAGGACATGGGAGCCGCAACAGGTCATTTTAGACCGTGGTAACTGGGGTGGATTGCCCCCCAGGTATAACGGGGTGACAGATGCATGCATACTTGTCAATGAAAAAAACAACGAAGTATTTGTCGGGGCACTCTGGATGCACGGACAATGGATCAAAGGTAAATGGGTGGGTATACCTGATGACCCCGACGCTGAGCTGGGAAGGAAAAAGGCTTCAATGCCCGGAATGACAGAGAAAGAGACCTGCCAGTTCCTGATGGTAAGAAGCACTGACGACGGGCAGACATGGTCTGAGCCTGTGAACCTGACAGGAATAAAGAAGCCTGAATGGTCACTGTATGCCCTTTCACCAACCAACGGGATCACGCTTGACGACGGCACACTCGTTTTCCCAAGCAAAGTACCCGGCAACGTTGCCCTGACCTACAGCACCGATGGCGGACAGACATGGGAGGTGAGTGACCTTGGCCCCAAAACCAGCGGAGCAGAGAATGCCATTGTACAACTTGATGACGGATCGGTAATGATGAATGCAAGGTCTATGAACAGATCAGGCTACCGAACTGTTTACACAACGCCAGACCTGGGCAAGACATGGATTGAACATCCGACCAACAACAAGGTCCTTGAAGAGCCGGGTTGTCATGGCAGTCTTTATAAGCATGTGTATATGGATGGCGGTGAGAAGAAAAGCATACTTTTCTTTTCTAATCCCGCTTCGTCTGAGAAGCGTGAGCGCATGACAATCAAGGCCAGTTTTGATGAAGGGCTGACATGGCCCGCGAAATACTGGATCCTTCTTGATGAAGGCAGGAGCGCATATTCTTCGATTACATCGGTAGATGATAATACAATAGGTATCCTGTACGAAGGAAGCCAGGCTCAAATGACCTTTCAGAAAATTTCGATAGCCGAGTTTATAAACAAGTAACGTGAATGTCATTTGTATAATAAATAAACTGAGGTGCAGTGCCGGCACAGGCAAACCCGGCAGGGAAACATAGTTATTGATATGACAGAACAGAAACCCGGAGTCAGAAAGAAGTTCGTCAGGCAAAGCAGCAGCATGCAACCTGTTAAGTATACCGGATTTCGGAGCTGTTAACTGATAATAAGTTGAATAAGAAAAGTGGATAATGCATCAATTTGATTATACCCCTGAGGAGCTGATGGAGAAAGCGGCAGAGATGCGTGCCTATAATATGATCGCTCTTACTGCTGCAGGCTCAGGTCATACGGGAGGGACTCTGTCTGTAATGGATATTGCTGCCGTCCTTTATTTGAAGGTGATAAATCATGACCCGGCTAACCCGGGATGGGATGACCGTGACCGGGTTATATGGTCTGCGGGTCATAAGGCCCCGGCCCTTTATGTTACACTGGGTATGGCCGGTTATTTCCCGGTAGAAGAGACAGTGAAACTGAGGAAACTGGGATCACGGTTCGAGGGTCATCCAAACAGGCTTGACCTGCCCGGCATTGAGGTATCCACAGGATCAATGGGACAGGGTCTAGGGGTGGCTGTAGGATCTGCCTTGAGAGCCAGGCTTGACAGTAAGAATTACAGGGTCTATTGCATACTGGGCGACGGGGAGCACCAGGAAGGATCGGTCTGGGAGGCTGTCATGAGTGCGGCGCATTACCAACTTGATAACCTCACAGGGGTAGTGGATCTGAATGGACTCCAGATTGACGGTACTACCGATACGGTCATGAGCATAGCCCCGCTGGAAGAGAAATACCGTGCATTCGGGTGGGAGGTGTTCAATGTCGACGGACATGACATAAAGGCTTTGATATCGGTCTTTGAAAAAGCCCGACAAGTCAAGGGCAAACCATCGGTTATCATTGCCAGGACAATCAAGGGCAAGGGAGTATCCTTTGCTGAGAATGTTGTTGGCTATCACGGCATACCCCCTAAAGACGGACGGTATGGAAATGAGTCCCTTGAGAGAGCCCTGGCAGACATACTGGGTGAAAAGGTCAATGATAAATTCCCGCCTGAAAAGGTAAATCATCTTCTCGGGATTGCAGAGCAGTATCGTGCGGATGTCGAAAGTGAGCTCAACAACCGGCTTCCGGCATACGGAAATGACTACTGGTGGAACGGATCTGGCATCATGAGAGTGGAGATGGATCCTACCCGTATGGGCTTTGGAAGGGCGCTGAAAGAAACTGGAGAAGATATCGATACGATCGCTTTCGGGGCAGATATTACCTCCTCCATAAAGATGGATGAGTTCTTCAAAACGAATCCTGAAAGGAAGCAGCGATTCTTTAACATGGGGATAGCGGAACAGAACATGACAACCGTAGCTGCTGGTTTTGCAAAGGAGGGAAAGACTTCTTTTATTGGCTCATATGGTGTCTTTGTGTCAGGAAGAAACTGGGACCAGATCAGGACAACCCTCTGCTATAATAACCTGAATGTAAAGATAGCCGGAGCACACGGAGGCATCTCGGTGGGACCTGACGGCGCCACACACCAGGCACTCGAAGAGATCCCCCTTATGTACTATCTGCCGAATATGAAGCTTGTGGTCCCATGTGATTCGATAGAGACGGAAAAACTAACAAAGCTCGTTTCCATGATCGAGGGCCCGGCTTACATCAGGTTTGGCCGTGAGGCCACGCCGGTGGTTACCCGTGAAGACACGCCGTGTGAGTTCGGGATGGCAAACATAATACGGTTCCGGGGAATAAGGGACAATTTTGACGGGGCCTTTGATACCGTCCTCTCTGCTGACTATGCAGACGAGGGTGAACATCTCAGTATCGTCTCCTGCGGCCCGATGGTAGCGGAGGCCATGCGTGCCGCCTGGATTCTGAAGCAGGAATACGGGATAGAAACAAGGATACTGAACATACATACTGTCAAACCTCTTGATGTGCAGTCTCTTGTCAGGGCTGCAGATGAGACAGGTGTGATCCTTACTGTTGAAGAGCAACAGACCGGAGGTTTTGGGAATATTATAGCCGGGGCAGTCACCCGTGGCAGGGCCGTAGGAAAACCTCTTGCACTGGATATGTTAGGAATCAATGATACGTTTGGTGCTTCCGGTGCGCCCTGGGAGTTAATGAAGAAATTCGGACTTTCAGCTGAATATATTGCAGGAATGGCTAAAGACCTCCTGGACAAATACAGGTCATCACTTATTAAAACTGAATAACTATGAAGAGAACAACCGCATTGACAGCCCTCCTGTTCCTGCTTCTTGCAGCTGCGACAGCACAGGGTAAGAGTAAATATACAGGTGATGTCACTGATGTCGTTACAATAGACAGATTGCCTGAGAACGGTATTTACAGTAAGATCTGGCAGCCTTACATAGCTCAGTGGCAGAAGAACTACTACGTGGTAACTTACAGCCTCCAGTTAGCCGGCAAGGGAGATATGGGAGATATGCTCTGTTCCATATCAAAAGACGGTGGCAAAACATGGTCACCCTCCAAAATGATATATGACCACAGGATTCCCAATGGCAGCCGCCAGTATGCATATGCTAACAGTGTTTTGTTCAAGCCTGAAGGGGATAAGTTCCTCTGGCTTTACGGTATGAGGTGCCCCATCTATTACCGTGATAGTGAAGACAGTGAACTCATAGCTTCGTTTTCCTGTGATGGAGGCATCACCTGGCAGCCGGTGGAACTGCAGAACGAGTTCTCATCACCCCTGATCACCAATGCCGGAATTGTCACTGTAAAGGATAATGGCATAACCAGGTATCTTCTTCCTGTGCACCGTAACTCAAAAGATAAGGACCCCCTGGGTGACAGGGAGCAATTCATCCTGGAAAGCACCAACCTGCTGAACTGGAAGCTGGCTGCCTATATCCCGAGACCGGCTGACGTCTGGATCCATGAGGGTAACATTGCAGAAGGAGACAACGCAGGTGAACTTAAGATTGTGATGCGTACAGCACAGTACGAAAATGCTGACCTCGCCCTTCCTGTACCCAGGGCATGGTCATCAGTGAGCAGGGATAACGGTAAGACATGGTCCATGGCTGTTGAGGAACCGGCGCTTTACAATACTGCCGCAAAGGGATTTTATGGAAAGGACTCCAAAGGAAGACATATCTATGTTTATAATGATGGTCCCAAGAGAGAGAGAAGAGGACTCTATTATGTGGTAAAGGAGCCGGGCAAGGATTGGTCTGAGCCAAGATTGTTCTACTGGGATAACGACCGTAACAGTTATCCGACCCTGATCGAAAAAGAACCAGGTGTATTTCTTTGCGTGTGGGACAGCTCTGACAGCCCTGATGTTAAGAGAACCAATATCAGATTTGGGATACTCGACCTGAATAAACAATTTAAGTAAAAGACTATTAAATTTTTATATTATGACTGGTAAAGAACTACGTGAGGCACTACGCGCCGGGAAAAGAGTATATGGTACTATGATTGTCAGTCCTTCACCACGATGGATTGATGTAATAGGCCAGTTGAATATCGACTTTGTATTCATTGATACTGAACATATCGCCATTGACAGGCATCAGCTATCGTGGATGTGTCATGGTTATGCGGGAAAGGGCCTGGTACCGGTGGTAAGAATCCCGGAACCTGACCCGTACCAGGCCTGTATGGCAATGGATGCCGGTGCACAGGGCATCGTGGCTCCCTATATAGAGAATGTCGGTGAGGTGAAGGGATTAAGAGGGGCAGTAAAGACAAGACCAATTAAGGGCCAGAAGCTCATGGACTACCTCGACGGGAAAAGACCATTTGAACCGGAACTTGAAGAATATGTTAAAAAGTATAACGAGAATCATGTCCTTATAGTAAACATAGAAAGCCAGTCGGCAATAGACAGGCTCGGGGAGATTGTCAGTGTACCCGGACTGGATGCCGTGCTTATCGGACCTCATGACCTTTCGTGCAATCTGGGAGTACCGGAGCAATATGATCACCCTCTGTTTAAGGAGGCCGTGGAAAAGATACTGAAGACGGCCCGGATGGCAGGTGTCGGAGCAGGGATACATGTCTTCTATAACGACAGTGTCAGGTGGGAGACCGAGTGGGCCGGGAAAGGAGCTAACCTCATCCTCCATAGTGGTGATATTAACCGTTTTGCACAGGTTATGTATGATGACATAAACACTCTCCGTAAACAGCTTGACGGAAGTAGCGCAGGAAATGCAGAGTCAGTAAACATATAAAAAGGTGAAGCCGGTGATACCTGACGGAAAAGCACTGCTCTTAGCTAACTGCCTGCTCCCGCTGGCCGGCGGGGTATGCGGGGCACAGCCACAGGAGAATCAGAAGCCAAACGTGCTTTTCCTTGTCGTTGATGATTTAAATGACTGGATAACATTGTTTGATGAGAATAATCCGGTCAGGACTCCCAACATGGAGGAACTGGCACACAGGGGTACCTTCTTTAGAAATGCATATTGTCCCTCACCCGCCTCTAATCCTTCACGCAGCTCTATCCTCACCGGGTTAAGGCCTAATGAGACAGGGGTATACGGGAACAGTTCCGACTGGAGGAGTGCACTGCCGCAAAGAGTGACACTGCAAAGGTTCTTCAAGAACAACGGTTATTACGTCGCAGGATCAGGTAAAATATTCCACCATCATAAAGACTGGGCTTATCATGATAATGCCTCATTCAATGAATACCTGATGATGTCAATAAACGAGCCTTATCCTCCTGCGAAACTGAACCGGCTTGATTGGTATGGCTCAAGAAACACCGACTGGGGAATATGGCCCGACGATATTTCCAAAACCGCTGACTACAAGAGTGCTGAGTTTGCCGTCAGGTTCCTGGAAGAAAAGCATGATCAGCCGTTCATGCTCAACATAGGTATCTATAAACCTCATTCTCCTTTCTTTGCACCGGAGCAGTTCTTTGATCTCTACCCGGCGTCTGAATTGAAGATGCCTTCCCGGCAGGAAAATGACACCGAAGATCTTCCCTCCGGAGCCAGGACGCTTATGAAACCTACAAGATGGTTCTGGGAAGGAATGGTGAAGGCTATGGCAGAGAATCCGGATTCATATCGTGATTTTGTCCGCGCCTACCAGGCCTGTGCCGGCTTTGCCGACTATATGGTAGGAAAGGTCATCAGTGCTCTTGATAAAAGCCCTTACAGCGACAATACCATCATTGTACTGTGGTCTGACAATGGATTTCACCTGGGAGAAAAAGACCATATTGAGAAGTTCGCACTATGGGAGAAATCAACCCATGTTCCCTATATCATTATTGCACCGGGAGTCACCAGGCCGGGTCAGGTGGTGGATAAGCCGGTTGACCTGATGACCATCTTCCCCACGCTGGCTGAATTATGCGGGCTGACACCACCGGATGGACTCTCGGGATTCAGCCTTGTTCCCCTGCTGAGAAATGAAAAGATGGATCTTCCTCCCGCACTGATGACTTATATGAAAGGGAACCACGCTGTCAGGGCAGGCAAATGGAGGTACATCATCTACGCCGATGGCAGTGAGGAGCTATATGACCGTGACAATGATCCTGGAGAATTAAATAACCTGGCACAGGTTTCTGCATACACGGGGGTAAAGGACTCTCTCAGGAAGTATGTGCCGAAGTATAACGCAGACCAGGTCAAAGACCTGAAATGATAAGGAGTACCGGCTTTATGTGATTACAAGTCAACAGTCTGATGCACTATCTTCATGAATCCGGGATACTACATACATTCAGAGACAAAGCAGGTAATAAAAACTGTGGTTGCCTGCTACAGGAACCGCATAAAAGCAGCATGCCAGTGTCAACATCAGCTAAAAGGTTGTAAAGCAGTTTAAGCCATGGAACGAAGTACCGGATCCCTGATATTTATTCTTGTCTTTATTTTCTCCTCGTGTACCCTGAGAAACAGCAATAACAAGGGAGATGGTGGTTGTCAGCCTCTTCACTTCAACAATACAGGCCTGGTGGTTGACCTGGGTGTCGGACTATGGGCATGGCCTTTACCGATGGATTACGATGGTGACGGTGATAATGACCTGGTGGTATCATGTCCGGACGTCCCCTACAATGGGATCTACTTCTTTGAGAATATCTCAGGCCGGATGGATGAGACAACCCTGTTTGCCCCTCCGGTACGTATTGCAGACGGGAGCAAAGACCTGCAGGTTTGCTTTGTAAAAGGGGAACCAAGGGTGCTCGGGAAAGGAGTGGAGTATAAGAATTTTAAGACTGACGGGCTGTCAGATCCTGTCACTCTCTTCCCGGCCGACAGCCTTGAAAAATCCTTTACACGGGTAAGGTTCAGCCAGTGGAAGTACGTTGACTATGAGAATGATGGCGACTATGACCTGATTGTGGGAATTGATCACTGGGGCGATTACGGGTGGGATAACGCATATGACAGCCTGGGTAACTGGGTCAACGGCCCGCTGCACGGGTATGTCTTCCTGCTTGAGAACACAGGCCGGCAATATGAGAACAGGGGAATGATTAATGCCGGTGGGAAACCCGTGGATCTTTACGGTGCCCCAACACCTTGCATGGATGATTTTGACGGTGATGGTGACCTGGACCTGGTATGCGGAGAATTCACAGACAGGATAACATGGTTTGAGAACACAGGCACCAGGACTGATCCCCGGTTTGCTGAGGGCCGCTTTATCTCAAATGAGGAGGGGATAATAAAGATGGACCTGCAGATGATAATACCCGTGTCGATAGACTGGGACCGTGATGGGGACATCGATCTGATCGTCGGGGATGAAGACGGGAGGGTTGCCTTGATTGAAAACAGGGGAGTAGTACAGGATAACATGCCTCTGTTCAGTAACCCGGTTTACTTCAGGCAACAGGCAGACCTTCTTAAGTTCGGAGCCCTGGCTACACCGTTCAGTGTCGACTGGGACGATGATGGCGATGAGGATCTCATCTGTGGAAACACTGCAGGCCAGGTAGCGTTTATTGAGAACATGGATGGCGGCGACCCGCCGGCATGGGCTGAGCCCGTTATCCTTAGATCAGGGGATGAGCCTGTCAGGATTATGGCCGGCATGAACGGGTCTATCCAGGGTCCGGCCGAAAGAAAATGGGGTTACACGGCACCGGCAGTAGCCGATTGGGACGGCGACGGTCTGAAGGATATCATTGTCAATTCCATATGGGGCAAGGTGGTATGGTTCAGGAACAACGGCATCAAGGGAGCCCCGTCACTTGACCACCCCCGGCCGGTGACAGTAGCATGGGAGGGCGACCCGCCACGACCGGGCTGGATATGGTGGAGACCTGCCGGGACAGAGCTTGTCACGCAGTGGCGTACGACGCCATATGCCACTGACTGGAATAGCGACGGCATGACGGATCTTATCATGCTGGATGACGAAGGCTACCTTGCATTTTTTGAGAGATACGCCACGGAAGGCGGGCTGATGCTTAAACCGGGCCGCAGAATCTTCTTCGGCACCAACGGCTCCTCCTTTGATCAGAAGAACGTTATGGCAGACACCACGCCAGGGCCGCTGAGACTTAACTACCGCGAAGCAGGTGCCAGCGGCAGACGCAAGATATGTTTTGCCGACTGGGACGGGGATGGCGATGCCGACCTGCTCGTGAACAGCGAAAATATCTCATGGTTCGAAAATAAAGGTACAGTTGACGAAAAGACATTTTTTGAATTCAGGGGAGACCTGTGCACGATAAAACTAGCCGGTCACACCACCTCCCCGACAGTGGTTGACTGGGATAAGAACGGCATACCCGATGTGGTTGCCGGGGCCGAAGACGGACATTTTTATCTGATCAGAAACACCAGGAAATAAATATATTATGCACGCAGCTGACTATATTGTTTTTTTTGCCTACCTCGCAGGAGTCACCCTGTTCGGAATAACCTTTTTCAGGAAATCGAAGACAGCCTCCCAGTTTACACTTGGAAACAGGTCGATTCCTGCATGGGTGGTGATGATGTCAATCTTTGCCACTTATGTCAGCAGCATCTCCTACCTGGCACTGCCGGGCAGTGCATTCCTGTCTGACTGGAATGCTTTTGTCTTCAGCCTGTCGATTCCTGTTGCCGCACTGGTAGCCGTTAAATTCTTTGTGCCGCTGTACAGGAGAATAAACAGCCCGTCAGCATATACCTTCCTCGAACAGCGTTTCGGCCCATGGGCAAGGATATATGCCTCTGCAAGCTATTTCCTCACACAGCTCATGCGCATAGGGACAATACTCTACCTGCTCTCACTGACGGTTCATACGATCTTTGGCTGGGATATCAGGACCGTGATTATAGTTACAGGGCTTGTCGTTATGATTTACTCCACCCTCGGAGGTTTACAGGCAGTGGTATGGACTGATGCCATCCAGGGTCTCGTGCTGATAGGGGGTGCCCTTGCTTCGGTTATTGTAATTCTCGGCGGTATGCCTGAAGGGGCCGGACAGGTGTTCAGTATAGCGGCTGAGAATCATAAATTCAGTCTTGGTAGCTTTGACCTGGGTTTGTCGCGGCAGACATTCTGGGTTGTCCTTGTCTATGGACTTTTCATTAACCTTCAGAACTTCGGGATAGACCAGAATTATGTCCAGCGATATATAGCCGCACGAACCGATACCGACGCCAAACGGGCAGCCTTCAGCGGAGGTATGCTATATATACCTGTCTCCCTGCTCTTCCTGTTTATAGGAACGGCTCTCTTTGCCTTCTACCATTCCGGCGCAGCTGAACTGCCGGCCCGGTTCTATGACCAGGGTATGAGCGATGGTGTCTTCCCCTATTTTATTGTCCATCAGCTGCCTCCCGGGATAACCGGACTACTTATCTCATCGATTTTTGCAGCAGGAATGAGCACAATATCAACAAGCTATAACAGCTCTGCCACCGTCTTCCTGACAGACTATTATCAGCGGTTCTTCAAAAGGGAGGCGTCCGACAGGCAGGCTATGAAAGTCCTTTATTTATCCTCTTTCGTGATAAGTATCTGCGGGATATTGATAGCAATAGCAATGATCAATGTGAAGAGCGTGCTCGATACCTGGTGGAAGCTGGCATCAGTCTTCAGCGGCGGTATGCTGGGACTGTTCCTTCTTGGGATAACTACACGAAGGAAAAATGTTGCCGGTGCCATAGCAGGTGTTCTTTCGGGCCTTGCAATAATACTGTGGATCAGTATCTCCGGCGTGACATCTGCATCCAGGGGAGAGGTACCACGGTTTCATACATACCTGAGCATAGTCTTCGGCACAACTGCAATCTTTCTCGTCGGATTCCTGTTCGCCATCCTGAAAAGCAGAAAAGCAAAGCAGAGTAAAAAGGAAGAGGGTCAATAAAATGCATTTACTGCTATCCTGTCTGATGCATTGACCCGGTTCCCTGAATAGTGCATAATCTTTATAGTAAAGGAACCATTGTGGCCACACAGATAAATATAAATAACTAGATTTGGCAAACATTATCAGCAACAGATTAACAGGCATGCTGCCTGAGGCAGGAATCAGACCTGTGATGGATCGGGGAGAGAAGGAAATACGTAAATGACCCGGGGAACAGGCCATGGATATGGCCCAGGCTGGCGGACAAACCTGTCGGGACTTTGCTGAGGTTTTGATCATACTTCAGGTCAAACAGGCCACTTTACAGATGAAGAACAGACTATGGATAAAAAAAGTTACATAACATTTCAAGATGCTCTTAAAGGTCAGGCTCCCAAGGCTTTTGCTACAATGATAAAGCCGATGGGGTCAACCTGCAACCTTAATTGTACATATTGCTATTACCTTGACAAGGCACCTACGATATATCATGATCATCAGCCGTTGATGCCGTTTGATGTCCTTGAAGAGTATATAAAACAGTATATCGAAGCCAATGAGGTTCCTGAGGTGACATTTGTGTGGCACGGGGGAGAGCCGTTGATGGCAGGTATTGATTATTTCAGGAAGGCGGTGGAGCTTCAGAGGAAGTATGCCGGTGGCAAGGCAATACTTAATTCATTGCAGACCAACGGGGTCATGATGAATGCCGACTGGTGCAGGTTCTTCAGCAGTAACAAATTCCTTATCGGACTATCAATTGACGGGCCGGCTGATATTCATGATGCCTACAGGGTTAATAAGGCGGGAAGACCCTCCTTTGACAGGGCTATGGCGGCTGTCAGCCTGATGAAGCAGTACGGTGTCGAATACAATACTCTCAGCGTTGTTACCAACATGAGCGAAGGAAGAGGAGCCGAGGTTTACAGGTTCCTGAAGTCCATAGGTAGTCGCTTCATGCAGTTCCTTCCCGTGATGGAGCATATCATACCGGATCAGGGTAATGGCAGGCCTGTGATTGCCAAACCGGGCACAGCGGGATCGGTGATGGCTCCCTGGAGCGTATCAGCACTGGGATATGGGAAATTCATGACTGATATTTTCGATGAGTGGGTTGTTAACGATGTAGGCGAATATTTTGTCCAGGCTTTTGACATGACCCTGGCACAGTGGGCAGGAGTGAAGCCCGGTCTTTGCATATATTCGGAAACATGCGGAGATGCGCTGGTGGTTGAACATAACGGCGACGTCTATTCATGTGACCACTTTGTATATCCTGAATACCGTCTTGGTAATATAATGACTGATAACATGGTAGACCTGTACACCAGCCCGGAACAGTTCAGGTTCGGTGTAAACAAAAGGAACACCCTGCCTCGTTATTGCACAAGATGCAGGTATTATTTCGCCTGCAGGGGAGAGTGTCCGAAACACCGGTTCCTGACCACCGACACGGGTGAATATGGCCTGAATGCCCTCTGTGAGGGATTCAAACACTATTTCAGCCATGTGGAGCCTTACATGGAACAGATGACAAAGCTTCTGTCCCAGAAGAAATCACCGGCCCTGGTGATGAACTGGGCAAGGATGAAGCTTCAACGGGAAAAAACATTTGGCAAAAGATAATAAGACCTCAGACCGGGTCAAACAATGGAGAAAATGAAGTATTACTCAATCTTTCTGGTTTATGCGGCGCTGTTGATATTCAATCCTTCCGAAGTGAAGGCTGAGATATCTCTTCCTTCAATCTTCGGGGATAACATGGTGTTGCAGCAAAAAAGTGATGTGGCAATATGGGGTAAAGCCTCACCCAATACCATCGTTGAAATTACTGCATCCTGGGATAACGGGAAATATTCTGCCAGGTCAGGCAAAGACGGGAGGTGGAGGATTAAAGTATCAACGCCACAAGCCGGCGGACCATTTAGCCTCGTAATAAGTGATGGGAAACCATTGACTTTAAATAATGTCATGATAGGTGAAGTCTGGATCTGCTCAGGGCAATCCAACATGTTTATGCCGTTGCGCGGTTTTAAGAATCAACCTGTAGCCGGATCGGTCGGTTATATTGTTGCTTCTTCCAATCCATCTATCAGGCTGATAACCGTTCCTATCAAAGCCAGCCTTGATTCTGAGGATGACTTCGATGGCAGATGGGAGGAGTGCAACCCGGAGAGTGTCAGCTCTTTCAGTGCCACAGCATACTTCTTCGGCAGGCTGTTGAACCAGGTGCTCGGAGTCCCGGTAGGACTGGTACAGACCAGCTGGGGCGGCACAAGGATAGAGCCGTGGATGAGTGAAGAAGGAGCCGGCACCTTTGACTGGATAACTATCCCGGCAAGAGATACAGATAAGGATAAAATATCAAAAGACCTGCCGACAGTCATTTATAATGCTATGATAAACCCACTGGCCGGTTATGGGATGAAAGGGGTCATATGGTACCAGGGAGAGGCAAACAGGAATGAACCGGAAAGATACAGGGACCTGTTACCTGCTATGGTCACTGACTGGCGAAAAAAATGGAATATTGGCGAGTTTCCATTCTATTATGCTCAGATTGCTCCCTTTAATTATGGATCGGATGTCAACTCGGCATACCTTAGAGAGGCACAGCTGGCGGCAGCCGATCTGATACCTGAAAGCGGGATGGCATCGCTTATAGATGTCGGAGAGGAAAACTGTATTCATCCATCCGATAAAAAGAGTGCCGGAGAACGTCTCGCATATCTTGCTCTCGCCAGGACTTATGGTTTAAAAGGCTTTGCATGCGAAGGCCCGGTGATGAAGGAGATGACAGTAGAAAAAAATATTGTTTCGCTTACTTTTCATAACGCCCCCAACGGACTTACCTCCTATGGCAGGGAACTGTCATGTTTTGAGGTGGCCGGGGAAAACAGACGCTTCTACCCGGCCATAGCGTATATCACCTCGACAGGAGTGTCTCTCTTCTCTCCATCCGTACAGAAGCCTGTGGCTGTCAGATATGCTTTCAAGGATTATGTAAAGGGTGACCTTTACAGTACTGAGGGACTGCCGGCATCGTCTTTCAGAACCGACAGCTGGGAAAGGACAAAGTGAATAATATCCAGGAAACAACTACAATAAAATAGAAAGAAATGATTAACAGACTCAAGATCATATCAATTGCATCGATAGCCGTTCTTATTATCACAGCCGGGTGCCTCAGGAATAATGGCAGTGCTGATAAAGACAAACCTGCCACGACAACCGTTGCTGATACTGCCAAGGCACCGTCCGTAACAGGCCAGGCTCCCCTGGCTTCGGATGAAGGAAAGATTGAATCCAGGCTAAAGGGCAGGTGGCAGAGATCTGACGGTAACTATCTCCTCCAGGTATTTGATGTGGCTGCAGACAGCACACTGAAGACCGGTTATTATAACCCTAACCCGGTGAATGTTGAGAGCGGGGAGTGGACGGTACAGGATGGAAGGCTGTTTATCCGGGTCATCCTGCGTGACGTTAACTATCCCGGTTCGACATATGTCCTGGAATATCTGCCCGGGGACGAAATCCTGGCCGGCAATTACTTCCAGGCTGTTGACGGTGTCAACTATGAGGTGATGTTCTCAAGGGTGAAGTAAGGTATTCCCCTTTTCTTTTGTCAATTCTTTTTCCCGGGGCTCCCTGCTGCCTCCAGTGTTTGCTGAACGGGCTCTCCTGGCCGTTGCCGAGGTAAGAGCAGCGACCTGCGATGCCTGTTTCTCAGGCAGGAACGGAGAACAGGTACGACAGGATTGTTTACTGTCAGCAGGAGCCGAAGAGAGGCAAAGCTCAGGAATCTATTCTTTTTATCATGGCTCCCAGGCTGTTCAGCCTGGTGTCGAGGTGCTGGTAGCCACGGTCTATCTGCTCAATATTGTGTATCAGGCTTTTTCCCTCGGCGCTCAGTGCAGCAATAAGCAGGGCTACACCTGCCCTTATATCGGGACTGTTCATCGTTATTCCTCTCAGCTGCTGGCGTCGCTCAAGACCAATAACAGTGGCACGATGCGGATCACACAGTATGATGCGCGCGCCCATGTCTATCAGCTTGTCAACAAAAAAGAGACGGCTCTCGAACATCTTCTGGTGTATCAGCACACTGCCCCTGGCCTGTATGGCAACGACAAGCAGGACGCTGATAAGGTCGGGAGTGAGCCCCGGCCATGGGTGGTCATAGATTGTCAGTATGGAGCCGTCAAGGTTATTACGGATCTCGTAACACTCCTGTTCCGGTATCACGATATCATCGCCTTCCATGACCAGATGCACCCCGAGCTGCCTGAACTTGTCAGGTATGATCCCCAGGTGAGGTATGCCGGCATCTTTTATCCTTAGTGATGACCCGGTAATGGCTGCCAGTCCTATGAACGAACCTACCTCGATCATGTCGGGCAGTATACGGTGTCGGCAGCCATGGAGTGATTTCACGCCTTTGATCCTCAGGAGATTGGATTTTATGCCGCTTATATCCGCTCCCATACTGTTGAGCATCAGCGACAGCTGCTGGATATATGGCTCGCAGGCAGCGTTGTATATGGTGGTCTCTCCCTCGGCCATCACGGCCGCAAATATCAGGTTGGCAGTACCTGTCACCGACGGCTCGTCGAGGAGGATATCGGTGCCCCTCAGTGATTCTGCCCTGAGCCTGAAGTAACCCTGCTCGCTCTCATAATCCGCCACGGCTCCCATCTTTTCAAAGCCGGTGATATGCGTATCCATCCTTCTCCTTCCTATCTTGTCTCCCCCCGGGCGCGGTATGACAGAGGTGCCCAGCCTGGCCAGCAGGGGGCCCGCTATCATCACCGACCCTCTCAGCATCGTGGCCCTGTCGAGGAAATCCGGGTCGGACAGCCTGTCCGTGTTGATGCTTGCCGCCCTGAAGGAGTAGGTATCGTCAGCGGTACGCTTCACAGCAACACCCAGGTCTGCAAGTATCCCGATGAGAAGCCTCACATCGATGATGTCCGGGATATTTGAAATGACAACCTCCTCAGGGGTCAGCAGCACCGCACATAAAACCTGGAGAGCCTCATTCTTTGCCCCCTGTGGGGTGATATCACCGTGAAGCTTCCTGCCTCCGGTTACTTCAAACGATTTCATTGTTTAACTTTTTTTTCAAAACAGTACTTGGCATACACAAAACTAAGAAGAACTTTATTAAAAGGATTTATTTTTATACTATTGTCTGAATGATCCGTTACAGAAAAGATACCAGCCTGCTGCCTTTCAATACATTCGGTATTGACGTGAAGGCAGATCATCTCTTTCATCTCAGGGATAGGGGTGAACTTGCTGAAATACTTGCTCATCCGGCTTTCAGGATAGTGTCTGAAGACATGAGTAATATGCTGATACTGGGCCAGGGCAGTAATATACTGTTAACACATGACTACAGCGGGGTGGTTATCAGGAACGAGATAGAAGGCATCCGCCTGCTGGAAGAAAATGAGGATTATGTTGTGCTGGAAGCCGGGGCGGGGGTGATATGGCAGGATATGGTCGCGTACGCCGTGAGTCGTAACCTGGCGGGAATTGAAAACCTGACCCTCATACCAGGCACTGTCGGTGCTGCCCCGGTACAGAACATAGGTGCCTATGGCGTTGAGGCGGCCGGTGTGATCGTCAGCGTCACCGGCTTTCATTTCGCAACACGCGGGTGGCTGACGCTCGACAATAAGGAATGCAGGTTCGGATACCGCGACAGTATATTCAAACATGAGCTCAGGAACAGGATGCTTATCACCTCCGTGGTACTGAAACTGTCGAAGGTGCTGCGGCCACAGCTGGGCTACGGGGGTATCAGGGAGGCCCTGGCGGAACGTAACATCACTCATCCCTCCCTCATGGACATCTCCGATGCTGTTGCCCGGATAAGAAGGGCTAAGCTTCCGGACCCCGCCACTCTTGGCAATGCAGGCAGCTTCTTTAAGAACCCGGTAGTGGGAGAGAAGGAGCTGGAGACGCTGCAACGCTCTTTCCCCGGTATCAGGTACTTCAGGCAGGATGAGCTTTACAAGATACCGGCAGGGTGGCTTATCGAGCAGGCAGGATGGAAAGGGCACCGGCATGGTGACGCCGGGTGTTATGACAGGCAGGCCCTGGTGCTGGTCAATTACGGCAGTGCTACCGGTGAGGAGATACTACATCTTGCTGAAGAGATAAAGAGATCCGTATACGAAAGGTTCGGGATAAACATCGAAGCCGAGGTGAATATAATCTGACCTGGAAGCACACAGGCTCTCACGTCAGGCAGTTTCTCAGCAGCATACTTTTTATGAATACCCTGCCCGGGCAGGACAATACAGGCAGGTCAGTTTCACTGTCACCATCACTCTTTACCGAAGATCTTTCCCACAGCCTCAAGATTAAGCGGGTTGATGATGTTCTTTGCCTCAGGGGTATAGAGATAACGTATTGTCTCCCTGTAATGCTCGGTGACCTTCCCTCTTACCATCTTGGTTGTACTGTTGATCATGCCGTTTTCCACCGAGAACGGTTCTTCAAGAATGGCTATCGCTGCCGGCAGCCATCTCGACGGGAAAAGATCCCCATATTCGCCGCCCGGCTTATATTTGTTAACCACTGATTCAATCTCCTTCAGAACAGCCTCCTTACCCTTTATGCCGGCCAGGTCGGCGCCTTTGCTGCGGGCCCACCTCTCGAGGGCTTCCCTGTTGGGAACAATGAGTGCAGTGGTATATTTCTCCTGGTTGTTATATAGCATCATCTGGTCTATATAGGGTGACCTGTCGGTTATCGTCTCCTCTATCCCCTCGGGACTGTATTTCTCTCCGTCGTCGCCTATAAGAAGGCTTTTGAACCTTCCCAGCACATACAGGAAGCCGTCTTTGTCAAGATAACCCATGTCGCCTGTATGCAGCCAGCCGTCACGGATTGTCTCCACGGTGGCTTTTTCATTCTTCCAGTATCCTTTCATGACATTTTCACCGCGAATGACTATCTCACCTTTTATGCCGGCCGGCAGCTCTCTCCCGTCATCGTCACATATTTTGAGTTCGAGCATACTGACAACAGATCCTGAAGAGCCCAGCTTATGCCTCTCCTCGGTATTGCCCGAGATTACCGGCGAGGCTTCTGTCAGGCCGTAGCCCTGGAGCATCGGGATGCCTATGGCATAGAAGAACCTCTGCAGTTCAATATCAAGCAGGGCAGCCCCGCCGAAGAAGAACTTCAGCCTTCCGCCAAAGCTCGCTCTTATCTTTTTGAAGAGTATGATATCGAACAGCGCATACAGCGGCTTCAGTAATATCTTCAGCCCTTTGCCTTTATCCCATCCTGTTCCGTTATAGGTATAGGCTATCTTCAATCCGTACATGAACAGCTTCTCTGCGGCAGCTCCTTTGTCCCTGATGCCCTTTTCAATACCTTTCCTCAGGTTCTTGGCAAGAGCCGGGGCGCTGAGCATGAATACCGGCCTTATCTCCTTTATGTTACCGGGTATGTTTTTAAGGCTGTCGAGGTATGATCTGCCTGACTTCACTGCGGCGAAGCTGGCGCCGGTAGCCATCATAATATAAATTCCCACCGTGTGTGCGAACGAATGATCCCAGGGAAGGATCAGCAGCGTGGTCCACCATTCCGGAACAGGCATGAGTGACAGTGTCTGCTCTATGTTGGCAGTATAGTTCCTGTGCGAGAGGATGATCCCCTTGGGATCGGCTGTAGTACCCGATGTGTAACATATGTTGACATAGTCATCCGGGCCGGCTGAACGCAGCCTCTCTTCGAATTTACTGCGGTTCATGCCCAGGTATTGCTCTCCGGATCTCTTTATGTCGCCCATGAAGATCTCATCCTGGTCGTATTCCCCGTCAGGGTCAAGAAGTACCAGTTTCTCAAGGTCAGGCAGTTCCCTCCTGACAGCACGTATTTTCCCGGCATTGTTTCCTGAGACAATCACATAACGCGTCCCGGAGTGCTCCAGCCTGAACTTAAGATCCGCACCTTCCTTCAGCAGGATGGAGAGGGGAACGCAGATCGCACCGGCGTGCAGTATCCCCAGCTCACTGATAACCCAGTCGGTACGCGATTCAGAGATTAACGCAATCCTGTCGCCCTTGTTAACACCCAGCTCAATGAGGCCGGCAGCCACTTTGAAGACCTCTTCCTGCGTCTGCCGGTAGGTCAGAGCCTCATATTTATCAGCTTTCTTCTCGAGAATGTAAGGATTGTCAGGGTACTTCTGCACACTGTTCTCAAGCAGTTCGATGATTGTTTTCATATGCACTGTGTTGGATTGGTAATAAATATATTTCCCGGCAATAAGCCGTATCACTCATCATTAATCAGGAGAAAGGTCTCCCAGGCAGGTCTCCCGGACATTCAGCAGCCTGCTGCCTTATCCTGGGATCAAGGGTAGTGTCAGAGAAGGTGTTAAGATAGTCTGTCATGTCTCTCAGTCTCTGTATAGCCGGGATTTCACTTTTCAGAAGGCTGAATGCTATTTGATCTCCGGGCTGCAAGTTATTTAGGGTTATCTGGAAAGCACCTGTAAGGTCATTGCCAAATCGCTGTAAATGAATTTACATACAATTTACAAAAGAAATTTTACGGAGAGTATCTTGCTTAATGTATATTTACTGTCAAGAGTTACCGGGTTTCAGAGTCTTTTGTTTCTATCCCTTGCCTGGGACCTGGAAGACATCAATATCAAGGCAATATGAACAGGTTACTTTTGATTTTAAGGTGGTTTGCGCGGATACTGGCCGCCCTGGCAATCCTCTTCATGGTGATGTTCTCATTTGATGTATTCGGTGGTAACGCACCCATTGGCAGGCAACTGCTGGGGTTCCTGGTACATAATATCCCGGCATTTGTACTAATAGTGGCGCTTATCATAGCATGGAAGAATGAGATTACAGGCGGGGTGATATTCATCCTGGCCTTTGTTGGACTGGGCATCTTTTTCAGATCCTTTTCAGGGAATGCCACATCAATATTCGTCATCCTGCCTTTATTGTTGGCCGGAATAGCCTTTACCCTCAGCGGGATGCTGTCAGGGAGGGGAGGTAACAAAACACCCTCCTGAACCCGACGGATGTGCGGAAGATGGCATGATGCAGCCTTCCCGGCAGCCGGAGAGGTACAGGGATAATGCTCCATGCAGGCCACGGCGGTTGCATATCTCCCGCTAAAGGGCATTATCCTGTTTTATGCTTTGGTTCAGTCAGGTCGCCGCTGTTCCGGAAAGTGTAATACTGGTCCCGGCCCGGCTATTGAAAATAATGATAATTTTACATGTGGCTTTTAAACAATCTGGTTGCACAAATAACTAACAGAAAAATATACGATATGAGTATCAGGCTTAAAGAGCAATTCATGACCTCGTTGCTTGTTCCGACAAGCATGGGAGTACGCATAACCCCGGTAAATCATCAGCCTGTCAACAGCAGCGACACCTACTTCATGCAGGCCACCAGCGCCGAGACCAATGTGGCAAGCATCCCGAGCTACCTGGGCCTGCCGGTCAGGGTTCTTACGACATTCGTTGAGGGTAGTCCTGTTGCACAGTTCATCAAGAACAACCTTTCTTCAAGGCACATGACATATGAGGGCAAAGAGGTGCCGCAGGGCAACCCGTGGGGCTACCGGCATCAGTTTAACATTGCCGATATGGGGTATGGCTCACGCGGTCCCAGGGTGCATAACGACCGTGCCGGTGAGGTGGGAAAGACCCTGAATGTAAAGGATTTTGACCTGGAGAGGATCTTTGCAAAAGAGGGGGTGCAGATAGTGCATCTCTCGGGACTGATAGCCGCTCTCTCGCCTGAGACCAGCACCTTCTGCCTCGGGCTGGCCAGGGAGGCAAAGAAACACGGTACACGCATCTCGTTCGACCTGAACTACCGTGCCTCATTCTGGAAAGGACGCGAGAAGGAACTGGCGGAGGTGTTCAGGGAGATAGCCTCGGTATCGGACATACTCGTCGGCAACGAGGAGGATTTCCAGCTATGCCTGGGGATAGAAGGACCCGAGGCAGGAGGGAAGGATATAGCATCCAAGATAGAGAGCTTCAAGGGCATGATCAACAGGGTCAGGAAAGAGTACCCGGGAGCCTCAGTCTTTGCCACCACCCTGCGGCAGGTGGTGAATGCCAACACTCACCTGTGGGGAGCCATCATGCTTGAAGGCGACAGCTGGCATGTGATAGAGCCACGGGAGATAGGCGTCCTGGACCGCATCGGCGGCGGCGACGGCTTTGTGGGAGGTTTGTTATATGGCATCCTCAGGGGATGGGAACCGGAAAAGTGGCTGCAGTTCGGGTGGGCCAGCGGGGCGCTGGCGACAACATTCCTCACAGACTATGCCCAGCCTGCC
>QKGI01000084.1 GCA_003250475.1 Bacteroidota bacterium
CCCCGCAACTCCTCAACGAGTCTCTTCCTCTTACCTTTCGCCTCAAATGACTCTTCTATCATCACCGCATGATTTTGGTCTAAAAATAACAGATATCTTTGCATATCTCTCGCGAACACTGATGAAAAAATTTGCCCGTCGAATAAGGTTATCGTACATTCTGGCTGATTTTGCAGGCTCTTCTGTTGCGTGGGGGCTCTTTTACCTTTTTCGTAAATACTTTATCGAGACAAAGTTATACGGTGAGTTTTACCGGGTGGAGCTGGGAAACAAGTTCTATCTCGGCATAGTACTCATCCCACTGTTCTTTCTTTTTGTTTTTGCCATGGCCGGCTTTTACTCCGACCCTTTACGGCGATCGAGATTACTTGAGTTCGGGAAATCGCTTGTAGTAACCCTGGCTGCTGTGGTGGTGCTCTTTTTTGCACTGGTTCTTGATGATGCTATAGGTAACTACTCAACATATTACAGATCATTCGCCGTCCTGTTTCTTCTTCAGGTGTTTTTTACATGGTTCCCAAGGTTTATTATCACATCATATGTGTCGGGTAAGATTCACCGGCGTGAGGCGGGGTTCAGGACTCTCATTATAGGCAGCAACAGCAAGGCGGAGAAGCTTATCAGTGACATCAAGAATGAAAAGATGCCTGCAGGCAACCTTCTCACAGGATACGTCAGTGCCGGCGGGACTGAAGGAAGACCTCTTAACGGGGACGTGATATGGCTCGGTACTGTCGAAAATATTATCACGGTGATTGAACACCATAATATTGACGAGGTGATACTGGCACTCGAAGAGAGTGAGTACCACCTTGTAGAAGGTATTGTCGATACAATATGTTATCGTGATGTACTGGTTAAGGCAGTGCCATCAATGCGCCAGGTTATTTCTGGACATGTGGATGCAGGTCCCATATATGCCACTCCATTATTGCGTGTTTCGTACAGGGAGATGCCCAACTGGCAGTTTATGATAAAACAGGCCCTTGATTATACCCTCTCTGCCCTGGCACTTGTGCTGTTTTCCCCTCTGATGGCTGTAATGGCTCTGCTGATAAGGCTCTCCGGCAAGGGTCCCGTCATCTTCATGCAGGAACGTATAGGAAGGTATGGCAAACCGTTTATGATATATAAGTTCAGATCCATGGAAGACGGGGCTGAATCAGACGGCCCCAGGCTCGCTGTCAGGGGTGACTCCCGCATCACACCGCTGGGAAGGTTTATGAGGAAACATCGTTTTGACGAGATACCTAACTTCATCAATGTGCTCAGAGGGGAGATGTCACTGGTTGGTCCACGGCCGGAACGTCGTCATTATATCGAACAGATAAAGCAGAAGGCTCCATGGTATAACAGGGTGCTCTCGGTTAAACCGGGTATCACATGCTGGGGACAGGTGAAGCTGGGCTACGCTTCAGATATAGACACCATGCTGGAGAGGCTCGACTACGACCTTCTGTACCTGGATAACGTATCGCTCTTTCTTGACCTGAAAATCATCTATTATACACTGGGTACGATTATCCGGGGGCAGGGCCTTTAGCTTGTCCGCAGAATGAGCTTTAAAGGCCGGATCATACACTCCGTGACGTGCCGGGACTGTAATAATGCAACAATTTTCTTAATTTTATTATCTGAAAACAATCACCGGATACAGATGAAACAGCCCTGTTTCAGGGTACCTGATAATAGCCGGCAGAAGAAGGAAGCTGAAATAATGAAAATAAAAGTGACACAGGTGTTTCCCTGCCCGGGGGGCAATGTTGTCAAACCTTACAGTTAAAGTTTTAAGATGATGAAAATAGCAGTAGTTCTTGCCGGTTGTGGCGTAATGGACGGAGCGGAGATCCACGAAGCTGTCATGACACTCTATGCGATAGAAAACAACGGGGGCAGTTACGAGGTTTTCGCCCCTAATGTCGCACAGCATCATGTCATCAACCACCTCACCGGTGAGGTTATGAACGAATCACGCAACGTCCTGACTGAGGCTTCACGTATAGCCAGG
>QKGI01000110.1 GCA_003250475.1 Bacteroidota bacterium
GGGAGCCTCAGTAATGATCATGAAAGGCGATAATACCGTATTCCTGAAGAACTATGGCCTGGCCGATATGGTAACAGGTGAAAAGATTACTGCCAATACTCTTTTCAATCTTGGCTCGATAAGCAAGACTTTCGTTGCCAATGCAATACTCATTCTTCAGGAGAGGGAGCTGTTATCCGTCGAAGATCATTTAAGCAAATACTTCCCGGAATTCAGGGACAGGGAGCTGGCTGACTCTATTACAATCATGCACCTTCTCTCCCACACATCAGGTCTCCCTGACAACAGGCCTGTGAGTGAGAATCCCGCGTATTTTCTCACAGCAAAGGACTATGAGAACTTTGCCCCCGTGATGCAGACGGAGGAGCTCAATTTCGCCCCAGGCGAACGATACGAATATTCAAATCCTGCCTTCAACGGCCTGGCACTTATCATTGAGAAGGTCAGTGGTCAGAAATGGCAGCAGTTCGTTGATGAGAATATCTTTTTACCGTCAGGAATGACCTCCAGCACCATCACTGACGGTCCCCACCCGGAGTCGGGTGTGGCCCACGGTTATGAGCTGCAAAACGGGAAATATGCCGAATACGACTACGGAGAATATCCGACCTTCCCTGCAGCAGGCAACGGTGGTGTCTGGAGCTCAGTCGCTGAGCTTGCAAAATATGAAAAAGCGATACGGGAGAATTTATTCCTTGGTCGTGAGATGACAGAAAAATCGAGGACCATCTTCAGACCTGACAACTGGGGTGACACCCTGTCGCCATTCATAGGTTGCAGCTGGTTTATCGGTGAAGAACAGATCCTCGGCAGGAAAAACAATTTCGGTGTAAGATTTATATACCATACAGGCGACCAGGGTGGTTTCAGGGCATTTTATATTTCCATACCCGAAAAGGATATCCTTTATACGGGGTTGTTTAATAAGCCGCCGGAAGACCTTCATGCGATAATATTTGCCGGGCTGACGCTGCTCAAAGAGAACAACTGGCTTGATTAGCCTGCATCAGTTACAGTGACCAGCCGGTATTAGCCAAACACGTTTGTGTTTGTTATATTTGCGGACTTATTAAGCATTACTGATATTATGGCAGTGCAGATTCTTCTACTTATACTAGGACTTGTTTTACTTATTTTATGTGCTGAATGGCTTGTGAGCGGAGCCTCTTCACTGGCGAGGAGGTTCAGGATATCGGATCTTACCATCGGTCTCACGGTGGTGGCCTTCGGCACATCGGCCCCTGAACTGGTAGTCAATCTTTTTGCATCGACATCGGAGCATCAGGATATAGTCTTTGGAAACATCCTTGGCAGCAACAACTTCAACCTGTTCATCATCCTCGGGATTGCAGGACTGATCATACCGCTGAAGGTTCAGGTCAGCACTGTATGGAAAGAGATACCCATGTCCCTGGCGGCCCTTGTAATCTTCTACCTTATGGTTAACATACCGTTTGGAGGCAACCAGAGAATGCTGGGGAGGATTGACGGGGTCATACTGCTTTCCCTTTTCGGCTTTTTTCAGTATTATATTTACCGTCAGATCAAAAACTATGAACCAGAACATGCCGGCAGCCATAATCCAGGTCCCCTGTGGAAGACCATTACGTTCATTCTGCTGGGATTAACCGGACTGGTGATTGGTGGAAAACTGGTAGTATCAAATGCAGTATTGCTGGCCAAGGCAATAGGCATCAGTGAAAAGGTTATTGGCCTGACTATTGTTGCTGCCGGCACATCACTGCCGGAGCTGGCAACATCCGTTGTAGCAGCCTTTAAGAAGAATACTGATATAGCCGTAGGCAATATAATCGGTTCCAATATCTTTAACTTACTGCTTATCGGGGGGACGGTTTCGGTTGTCAAACCGGTAGCCTACAACCAGATATTCAACATGGACTTTTATATCCTCGCCGCCGGAACCGTGATCCTTTTCATAAATATGTTTACATGGAAGAAGCACAAGCTTGACCGCTGGGAAGCGGCTGTTCTGCTCCTGCTATATGTCAGCTATACCGTCTATATGATAACGAAGGAGGTATAACCGGTATCTCCTGTTTAAGAGACCGGCAGGCCGGTATCATTTACCGTTTTGCAGGGTAAGCACCAATATAAGCCGGTGTTTTCTTCTTCAGGTTCAGTATGGCAGAGATGTCCCGGGGTAATTGTACCGCTGCAGTCATACCCTGGAATGACGGCAGTGTGGTGTAGTTGCCCAGCCCGGGACTCATGAATACTGTCTGATCAGTCAGCAGGATGCTCCCGGTCTCAAAATATGGAAATAGCCTGTTCAGCTCTCCCGGCGAGTCAAAGGCAACGATACAGTTTTCATCACCGGAAGGACTCCATAAGATAAGAGGAAGATTCTTCCGGGTACCGTTTTGTATATATACATTGTTGTCAATCTGTGCAAACTGCGGCTCCTTCAGCCGGTCACAGAGGATGCTTCTCTGCCATACAAAGAGTTGAGGTCTGTTAAGCGAAGCATCCGCCACCATAAGATTATTTACAAATATATGTCCGTCACGCTCATCCACACCCGGTCCTGTTGCAGGATGCCATCCAAAGTGATCGCCAACGGCGCTGCGTTCGCTCCTGCTGATACAGGCGGTGCTGTTGACAAATGTGTTGTTGTATATCCGTGCATCGCAGCTGTTGAGAATATGTATTCCAAGTTCGCATCTTACAAATACATTACCCGCACAGACAGCTCCTTTTGATATCTCAAAGAAAAAGCCGCTTTCGCTTGGCCATGTCTGCAGGTAAGAGACAGGCCTGCTTATCAGCCCTACGTTTTCAACGTAGTTATTTATGAATACGCCGTCAACGTTACCTACATCATACCATATACCGTTTGAAAATGGCAGGTCGGTGATCAGGTTGTCGTTGCAGGTGACACGGTAACACTGGTTAAATATCTTTACAGCAGCAGGATAATAACCTGTAATGTGTTCAATATTATTACGCGTGAATATATTACGTTCTAGCAGTACATCAGAGGAGCTGAGGATATAAATACCCTCTGTGCTGGTATCACTTACCCTGCAGTTTCTCATCGTAAGCCTGTCGCCCCTGAGGTATGCGCCCACCCGTGAACAGAATGATATGGTGCAGTGCTCGAGGGTTGTTCCGACTACCTCCCTGCCATGTTCACTTTCCGGAGAAATTCCTTCAGGATCAGTTCCATCGACCTCAATAGCCCTGTAGGCATACTGGGAAAATGTCACACCCCTTATTACCGGACCCTGCCCGTCTGATACCCTACCGTGGCACTCCCCCGTCACACGGTGTAAACCCACATTGAAGGCTGTTATCTCCACCAGTCTCTCTCCGGGGTCGGTGCCTATATAAACAAGCCCTGTCTCATAATCGATATAGAAAGAATGTTCATCCACCTCACCTTCATATCCCCTTGACTGCAGGAACTCACCATCGATGAATACCATATCGTCATTGAACCTGTGAAGCGGGGTCTCCTTTCCGTTTCTCAGTCTCATCCACCAGTCGGCAGGAGCGGCAGGAAAGAGACTTGTCCATCTTGTCACCCACAGTCCGTTTCCAAGGTTCTCCCATTCCGTCGCGACAAATGTTCCCTTGAGCAGAGGAAGCTCATCCTGGTAAGGCTGGATGGTGATCCCCTGGTTCAGGACCAGGTTCCCTGTGCGATAGGTGCCCCCCCTCATGATGATGACATCACCTGTCACTGCTTTTTCAATAGCACTCTCTATTGTTGCGGGATCGGAGACATTCTCTCCTGAGGATCCGCTGTTGCCGTCAGGCGCAACAAAAAAGAGCCTCCCTGCGGTCTGCGGAACCTGCCACGTCTGCCTGACGGGTCCGTATGGTCCTCCTGAGGGCTGAGCTGCCAGAGGAATGACAAAAACCGTTAGCAGGGCCGTAATAGCAAACAGATGAAAAAAAGCTGTTAACTTTAATGGTCGATCTGTGTTCATATATAAGGGTATTAATTACATTGAACCGGTTGTATAAAGTTATGAAACTTCAATGATTGAGAAGCCCGGGACATCCATATAACAAAAACACCTCCCGGTTCTACCGGTTCTTAAAGCTGGACCGCATGGCCGGTAAAGAGTACAATGTGACACCGGTCAGCTTTGAAACACTATTAACCATATGACCCGGACACTCAAAACCTTCCTGTTATGAAAAGAACCCTTCTGATATCAAGTATCCTGCTAATCTCACCCCTGCTGCAGGGACAAACCCTGCCCGACACTCTTGCTGTGCCTGATATCAGCTGGGAATGCCGCGCGATAGCGCGTGGAGTACTTCTCAAATCGGCCGTTATGGAGCTTTTCAACTCATCACAGGCTGTCTATGTCATAGACATTGATACCTCTATGGCGGATTTTGAGTTCGGGGTGGCAGGACGGGACTCAACCCTGATTACCAGTCTCTTTGCCCCGCAGGAAGAGGCCCTGGCAGCAATCAACGGCACATTCTTCAATATTAAGGAGCAGTATAACGTCCATTACGTCAGGATGAACGACAGTGTTATAGCTGTCACCGACGAGAAGGAGTTCGGGATAAGAGCCACAGGTGTCTTTACATGTACCGGTGAGAAAGCTGACATTGCCCCGTGGGGTCCCGAGAGGGAAGATACCGGCGGCACCGCGGCGGAAGCTGCCCTGGTAAGTGGCCCCTTACTCACAGATGAGGGTGTTGACATGGCGCTGGAGATGACAGGCTTCAACGCCAACCGCCATCCCAGAACACTTATTGGGGCAACCCATGACGGTCATATCCTGTTCATTGTGGTTGACGGCCGGCAACCCGGTTATGCTGACGGGATGAGTCTCTTTGAGCTACGCTCCCTGGCTCACAGCCTGGGATGCACTGACGCCATGAACCTTGACGGCGGAGGATCAACCACCATGTACGTTGCAGGTGAAGGCGGCAACGGAGTCGTCAACCGCCCTTCAGGCAAGGTGGAAAGACCGGTGCCTAGCATTGTATTTGTCAGGATCAAAACAGATAACCAATAAATAATACTGAAATGAGCTATACACTTGAACCTGGCCGGAAGGCCATCGATTTCAGGCTACCTGCTACTGACGGAAGGGAGTACAGCCTGAAAGACTTTGATAAACACCCTTATCTTGTGGTTTTCTTTACATGCAACCATTGTCCTTATGTCATCGGCTCCGATGAAGTGACAAGGGCTACCGCAGAAAAATACCGTGACGCCGGGGTGGTCTTCGTCGGCATAAACTCAAACAGTGAGAATACCTATGAGGAAGACAGCTTCCCGAACATGGTAAAAAGAATGAATGAACACAACTTCCCCTGGAAATACCTGTATGACAGGGATCAGTCCGTTGCCGGGGAATACGGAGCCCTGAAGACGCCACACTTCTACGTATTCAATAAAGAGAGGGTACTTGTATATACAGGCCGCGGCGTTGACTCTCCCAGGGACACCTCGCGCATGACTGTTAATGATCTCGACAGGGCTCTGTCAGAACTGACTGCCGGACTTGAAATATCTGTTCCGGTAACTAACCCCATAGGCTGCAACATCAAGTGGGAAGGTCGGGATGCACACTGGATGCCGCCTGAAGCATGTGATCTGGTATGAGCACTCCGGCAATAGATATTGATGGTCTGACAAAGACCTACGGCAGGGACAGGGGAATAGAAAATGTCAGCCTCAGGGTCGATGAAGGTGAAATATTCGGATTCATCGGCCCTAACGGTGCAGGGAAGTCAACAACCATACGCGTTCTGCTTAACCTGCTCTTTCCATCGGGTGGCAGCGCGAGAATAATGGGCATGGACGTTGCCAGGGAATCAAAAAGGATAAAGAACCTCACCGGATATGTACCCTCCGATGCCTGTCCCTATACCAGTATGGAGACAGATGAGTTCCTGCGGTATTGCAGCAGATATTACCCACAGGTATCAGACCAGGGGAGAATTGAGGAGCTGATGCAACTGTTTGAAGTGGATCATAACAGGAAGATATCTGACCTCTCTACCGGCAACAGGAAAAAGATATCCATTATCCAGAGCCTCCTGCATGATCCGAAGCTGCTCATCGTGGATGAGCCCACTACAGGACTCGATCCTCTGATGCAGGCGCGCTTCTTCGAGCTATTACGTGCAGAGAACAAAAGGGGAATGACAGTCTTCTTTTCCTCTCATACCCTGAGTGATGTGCAGATGCTCTGCAAGAGGGTGGCAATAATCCGGGAGGGAAGAATTATCAAGGTGGAAGAGATTGAGACACTGAGAAAGAGGCAGCTTAAAAAGATACATGTTGAGTTTGGTGATAAGAAAGATAATGATTTATCGGCCTTGCCCGGCATAGAAAAAATGACAATTATCTCAGACAGATCAATGGCATTCATCTATTCCGGAGAGGTTGACAGGCTCATCTCCGAGCTGAAAGACAGGAAGGTCAATGATATTACTATTGAGGAGCCCTCTCTTGAAGAGATATTCATGCATTATTATAATTAGTCAGCTTTAACCATATGAACCGCAACCTTTTCTCCAGGGAATTCAGAAGCAACGGCCTGAGCCTTCTTATATGGACTCTTGTAATTACTGCCCTGATTATGGCGACGATGTCACTCTACGGCGTTTTCCTGGAAAACAATTCCAAAATCCTTGCAATGGTAAGTATCCTTCCTGAAGGTGCACTCCAGTTCAAAGGTATATCCAACGTTGACGACCTTTTCTCAGTTCTTGGCTTTTATTCTGCAAACAACGTGATCTATATGCTTGTGCTCGGGTCTATCTATGCCATAGTACTATCCTCAGGAATTTTGCTTAAAGAGGAATATAATAAGACAGCAGAATACCTGCTGGCATGGCCACTGACCCGCAGCGAGGTCTTTTTCAGCAAGGCCCTGGTCGTTTATCTCAATATATTGATAATCAACGTTATCACAACAGGCGCCGGCTACCTGACGCTGGAAATCTTTAAAAAAGAACCTTATAGTGTGGACGCTTTCTTTATCCTCTCGTTCTATACTTTCCTGCTGCATATCTTCTTCGTTTCACTGGGACTGTTCATGTCGGTTCTCGTAAAGAAACCCAGGCCTATAACTACCATGGGTATCGGTCTGGTACTTATCCTCTACTTCGTATTTACCATCTCCAACATAACCGAGAGTCTTTCATGGATCGGATATGTCAGTCCTTATAAATTTCTGAGCCTTGACGTTCTTGATCCGAAATACAGTATTGAATGGATCAGCCTTCTTTATTTCATCGGATTGTCACTGTTACTTGTTTTTTCTGCCCAAAGATTATACAGGCGAAAGGATATTTATCTGTAATGCCTGCATGTCATCGAGGGATATCTCCGGCTACAACCAGGTAAATTCCTGCCTGCACAGTTACGGGGGAAGGCAAAGGCTGGCGCCGAAACATGTAAGACAATCATTTCATACCCGGAATGCTGAGATACCGCTCACAGATAAGGTTTTAGAAGATCGTTTAATTTGCTATTTTTGAGGATATAACCACGATCAGTTACAGTAAGATTATGTTAAGGATCAGGAAAATCACCAATCCCTACCTTGAGTCCAACCTGAAAAAGATTGAGGCTGTCAAGGAGATCATCAGGAAACAATTCCCGATGATCTCCGAGAAGAAGATAGAAGAGATTGATTCTCAGCTTACCGAC
>QKGI01000002.1 GCA_003250475.1 Bacteroidota bacterium
TTGAGTTCGGTTATAGTCCGGTCGGAGCCTATCCCCACATAGAGATCCCCGTATGTTGACGCCTCCTCGAAGAAAGCCACATGGCCCGAGTGAAGCATATCAAAACAACCGCTGACAAAAACCTTCTTTCTCATAACTTATTCCCGCCTGACCTTCATCCGCCAGCTGGCGGATCAAACCCCAAACCCCCTCCTTATCACCTCCGCTATCCTCTTCCTGTCATCAGATGTGATATTGGATCCGCTGGGCAGACAGAGGCCGTCAGTAAATAGCGCCTCCGATGTGCCATTCACAAAAGCGGGGCATGTGGCAAATACAGGTTGCATGTGCATCGGCTTCCACAGGGGCCTCGACTCTATCATCTCAGCCTCCATGGTCAGCCGCAGCTTCTCCCTGTCAGTGCCGGCCTTCTCCGGGTCGATGACTATGCAAGTGAGCCAGTAGTTTGAGTAGAAATCCGGTGAAGGCTCCGACTGAAATGTTACTCCCGGCACATCCTTCAGCAGCTCTCTATACCATGCGTTGATCTCCCTGTGCCGGCTTATGTGCCGATCAAGCACCTCTAGCTGCCCCCTGCCCACGCCTGCCACCACGTTGCTCATACGGTAATTGTATCCTATGGTGCTGTGCTGGTAGTGTGGCGCCGGGTCACGTGCCTGGGTGGCCAGGTAACGCGCCCTGTCTATCATGGCCTCATCGTCCGAGATAAGCGCTCCGCCACCGCTGGTGGTAATTATCTTGTTGCCGTTGAATGAGAGTATTCCGAACCTGCTGTTGCAGCCGACACGCCTGCCCATATATTCCGAACCCAGCGCCTCGGCAGCATCTTCAACCACGGGGATACCGTACTTATCTGCCACCTCCATTATCTCTTTCATCCTTGCCGGCATGCCGTAAAGATGTGCAACAATAATCGCCTTCGGCAACCTCCCGCGACCTTCATCCGCCGGCTGGCGGACCTGACCTTCAGACCTCAGACCTTCAGACTTCAGACCTACAATCGCCTTCTCAAGAAGCACCGGATCCATGTTCCACGTCCCCGGTTCACTGTCAACCAGCACCGGCGTGGCTCCCAGGTATGCTATGGGGTTTACTGTTGCCGAGAAGGTGAAGGAGCTCCCGATGACATAATCGCCCGGCCTCACTCCCAGCAGTATCAGCGACAGGTGTATGGCTGCCGTCCCTGACGAGAGGGCAGCCACGTGCTTCGCCCCCACTGCTGAACACAGCTCCTTCTCAAATGCATCTACATTAGGCCCCAGCGGCGCTATCCAGTTAGTATCAAACGCCTCCTGTACGTACTTCATCTCCCCTCCGCCCATATGGGGACTACACAAATAAATCCTCTTTTTCATATCAATAATAAAACCTTAAAATACTCAAACGTTTCCCGTTCTTTATGCTTATGCTGCTTTTTAATAACTTTTCAAAGAGTGATTGTTGAATCGAACCACCCCGATACTGACTCGCGGTGCGTGACGAACACTATTGTGACCTTCTCCTTAAGCCTGCTGAGAACATCCATTATTACCGCCTCATTCTCGCGGTCCAGCGATGATGTGGCTTCGTCGAGCAACAACAACGACGGTCTGCGCAGGAGAACGCGTGCCAGTGCCAGTCGCTGGCACTCTCCTCCCGAGAAGGAGTAAGGGTAATTGACAATGAATGCATCCAGCCCTTTCCTGAACCGTCTTACCAGGTGCATGGCGTTGACCTGCTCCAGCACATCACGTATCTCATCGTCGGTGACATCCCCACCGCTGTCCCATACAAGGTTCTCCCGCAGCGTGCCGTCGATGAAGAAGGGGTCCTGCGGAAGATAACCCAGTCCGGCCTTCCAGCCCTGGAGAAAGTCGTCATCCAGCACCTTCCCGTCTATCACTATCCTGCCGGCACCGGGCTTCTGCAGTCCTGCCAGCAAATCTATAAGAGTGGTCTTGCCCCTCCCTGACGGGCCCACAATGCCTGTTATCGAATGGGCTTTTATCACCGCATTGAAACCGTCGAACAGTTTCTCCCCGTCGGGATAGGAGAAACTTACATCCTCCATCCTTATCTCCTTCTGCAGCGCCGTGGCAGTGTGATCACCCTTCACCCTTTCATGCGGATCGGGAAGGTCATCATCGAGCTGCATGACCAGCCTGACCGAAGCCACATTACTGACTATCATGTTAATGTCAGTGTTCAGTGCGATAAACTGCGGAAAGATACGCGAGAAGAGCAGTATCAGGATGACAAACGAAGCCATGGGCACGGCGCCCGACCGGTACCCGAACCACACCACGCCGACGAGTACCAGCAAGCCTGCCAGGCGCTGTATCAGCTGGGGCAACGACCAGTTTCTCTGCATCCTGTACTCCATGTCAAGCAGGGAGGTGCTCGCCTCGTCAAACCTGTTATAGTAATAATCCTCAGAGCTGTGCACCTTGGCTATCTTAACCGTCTGCCAGAAGTCGTCTATATACTTCAACAACCTGTTATAGGAGGTGACATATCCCTCCCCCAGGTGAAAGGCCCTGAAAAGGAACTTCCTGAGGAACACAAAAAGAAGGACGCCGACAGCGACGATGATAAGCGTGAAGGAGGCAGACACCATCAGGGCGTAAGCCGTATAGGCCGCAGTCATTATCAGGGTGGTGAGCAGTCTCAGGTAATAATAATAATAGAGCGCCAGGTTTGGCACCTCCTTCGTCAGCACCTGCAGGTGGTTGGTCTTACTGCGGCTGTTCAGCAGTTGCCAGTCGGTCATGATGATCTTCCTGAAGAGACGGCGGCGAAGGCTATAGATGAATGTCTGCTGGTAGCGTGCATCAAGGATCGACTTGCGGTACTGCACAAGGGCGCTGAGGGTAAGAAGCACCATATACACAAGCAGTATGCTGCCTATGGTGAGGGTTATTCCCGCCCCGTCGGCCAGGTTCTGTATGAAAAGAGCAATGCCGCCGGGCTCCTCCCCTGTGCCTATGCTGAGCAGCTGTAGCAGGGGTATGAGCAGTACGATGGAGAACCCTGACGTCACCCCGAGAAGGAGTGTCAGGATGAATATCACCACCAGCTTCCAGGGCTGATGCTCCCGCAACAGCCTGAAGGTCCTGCCTATGAAGAGATACGTCTGCATTAACGACATGTGTTCGGCGGTATCATTTGACCGGCTATATTTACCCTGCCCGCCGTACAGGTAAAAGGGTCACTGCCATAGCCGCGGCAACTGGAACAGCCGGGCTATGAACCACTGAAAATCAATAAAAAGGGATCCTTTGACGGACTACAATATCACAATCTTCCTTGTGGTTGACATGATCCCGTCGGCAACCCTTACCATGTATACTCCCCTTGTGGAATATGGCATGGTAAATGAATTGAAGCCGGAATCAGTAAGGTGTGATTCATATATCTTCTGGCCGCGGGCGTTATATACCTCGCAGATGGCTTTCTCACTGACAGTACCCTGTATATTCACCTGCCCGTCCTGCGATGACCATATGCGTATGTCAAGAAGCCCGGGCTCTGTCACCCTTGGACGCAGGGTCCTGCCGGCCGAAACGATGATGAAGAAACGTCCCGTGCCATACGTTTGAGGAGGAAGGGTAACAGTATAGCTGTCTGTGCCCAGGTCTGTGAACAGACCGGTGGCCCTGTCCTCAAGCCAGAACTTGTAGTTTCTGAATGGCTCGGTCTCAGCCGAGATGATCACCTGCCCGCCTTTCAGCATGTCAATACCCACAGGTATGGCATAGTTGACAGAACCGGTCTCAGGCAGTGCCTGGCGTGAGAAGTTGACGCCGTTATCCTGTACCAGTGCCGTGTATATGTCAACGCCGGCTGCCGATCCCATCTGTCCTATATCATAGCCGGGATCAAGACCTGCTGTCATCGATTCGTTAAATATGACCGTTGTAAGACGTTCTGTCTCACCGCTGGTAACCTTCAGCTGCAACCCGGGCCAGCGGTCATCCGTTGTTGCCGATTTCAACAGCGGCACGGCAACGTCATGTCCCTGCATGCTCCTCGAGAAGGTGAAGGTGGAATTGTCATTCATGGCAAGCACAAAAAATCCCTGTCCTGCCTGGATATACTCTTCATCGAGCATCTCACCGTTAGGCCAGCCTGTCGAATTAGACACATAACTGTAAGTTGAGCCGTTGTACAGGTACAAGGCCACATAATTGGGATCAAACTGGCTTTCGGATGGTGTGGCACTGTAGTTTGCGCCTATGAAAGCTGCCACGTTCAACGCCGAGGTATAGGGATTGCCGAGGAGGTTACAGCCTCCGCCGCCATAGTTGATAAGGCTCCTTGTCACTGCGCCGGAGTGGCTGTTGTCAGTAGCTATAACAAATTCCCGGTTGTCATAATTAAGCTCGTCACCAACGATAAAATCATTATACCTGTATGGTGAGGTGACATCGATGTTAACCTCCTCAAGTACCGGGGTGCCGGTGAAAGAGACGGTATTACCTGTTGTCTGAAGGGTATAGCCTACACCCTTCAGCAGGCTTCCTGACGGGGAAGCGCCCCAGTCCCCGGCTACTTCATCCCAGGCATAGAAAGAGCCGGCAGGCATAGCCGATATCTCCACCGGTGAGGAGAGATAATGCCATGTTGTTCCGGCAGGCATAGCCCGGTTATATGTGACCGTCCCGCTGCCGGTGCCCGTACCTGCCACAATAAGCGAACCGCTTGATGCCACGTCCGATGACTGTATTACCAGGGAGCCCGAGTTCGACAGGTCTCCCGTGACGGTGAGTGCCTGCCCGGCATTTATTGTAAGTGAGGCATCGGTGTCTATGGTCAGGTCATTGCATTCGGCAGCGACAGAGAGCCCGTCGATAACCGGCTGGTTGGCGACAACAGGGGAGATGCTTATGTCCGTCCCCGCACCCGGCACCCCGCCGCTCCAGTTCGATGCGGTGTTCCAGTCTGTCGTGATGCCGAGCCATGTGCCGTCGGCATAGCCATTGTTCACTACCCCTGTGGCAGCGTCAAAATAAACATCATTCTGGTATGTGGCAGGTGAGCTG
The DNA here is from genome assembly GCA_003250475.1 of Bacteroidota bacterium. Lineage (GTDB taxonomy): Bacteria > Bacteroidota > Bacteroidia > Bacteroidales > VadinHA17 > SR-FBR-E99. The sequence continues at coordinate 5,022 of QKGI01000002.1, forward strand.
CTGTGACCGTATGAGCCGTCTGCCTGGAGCACCCCTCCGAGCATCAGGTCACCCGTCCTGTGTGTGAAAGCACCCAGGCTGATTACCGACCCGGTGGTTACCGACAGGATGCCGGCGACCGTCCGCGCAGCGCTTAACGTCACAACACCGCCCTGGTTGTCAGCCGTCAGGTTGTTTACCGTGACAGGCAACCCGCTGCCGTCGGCCTGCGCTGATGTTCCGTTATATATGTAATCCGCTCCCGGACTATATGTTCTCGTGCCTGTCAGCTGTATGTTTCCTGTTGCCCCTGTCAGGGCTATGCCATCGGGCGAGGTGATGCCCAGGGTGGCCCCCTCCTCCAGGGTAAAGGTGCCGTCACTGTAGCCGCTGATGACGGCAGGACTGGCTCCCGTACCCATCTGCAGGGTCGCGCCGCTGCTGACGGTATAGCTTATCGTGCCTGATATTATGGCACCTGAGGTATATGTCTGGGTTCCTGTGCCGTTAAAGATAATGGCGCCTCGTCCTCCCGGCTCGGCATCGATGTTGCCACCGGTATGTAACAGGTCACCGGCAACATACATTGTCCCCAGCCCTCCCAGGTCATCAAAGCTCATATGCATCGTGCCGCCTGTTATCGAGGCGTTGCCGCCTATTATCAGTGTCCCTCCCAGGTGACAATAGGCGGTAATGACCACTATGCCGTCACCTGACAGTGAAAAGTCACCGTCAATGGTGGCTGTGGAAGGAGAGTTCTCATCATCCCAGCTGATACGGTACCGTCCCCCGCTGATGGAGAAATTCCCACCGACGGATAATGTTCCCGAGGCTGTACGGTCCTGCATAAACTCACCGTTGCTGATAGAAAAGTCATGCAGTACAGCCAGTGACCTGGATACCTCCACATTATCGGATACCCTGTATGCACCGCCTGACTGTACATAGTAACCATAGGTAGCGTTGCCGAAAGGATGGATTGCATAGGAGACACCCTCTAACGGAACGATCCCGGACTGTATCAGGGTAAAAGTCCCGTTGACGGTGCTCACACGGCCTGCAAAAGAGACATCCGTGGCCTGGTCAGCGCAGTTCCATGTAAAATTATAGAAGGTCTGGTCGAAAGACTCCGTCAGCTCCCCGGTATCTGTCCATCCCCTTATCTCGCATGTCGACCCGGTGTTCCATGTGGCTGCCGGCAGTGTGGTGCTGCCGGTGGTATGAATATATGTACCGTTTACCGTTATCCCGTTTGTGGCCGTTATGGCCCCGCTGCTGCCGTTGTCGTACGTTCCGTTCACCGTGATGGTCCCCGTGCCCCCGCCATACGTTACACTGACAGTATACGGGTCGTTAGTGGTGAGGTTGCTGCCGGAGGCGATGGCCAGGGTATTCAGCTGGGCAGTGCTGACATCCAGGGTAACCGTCCAGCCCCCTTCTATATATACATCATCTCCTGCTGCCGGGACGCTGGCGCCGGGAGCGCCTCCCGAGGTGGCAGACCAGGTGCCGGTGGAGCTCCAGCTGCCTGTCGCAACCGAATACCGGTCAGCGGCACCTGCATTTACAGTGCTAAAGAACAGCAGCCCTGTTACAAGACAGAGAGCCATGCTCCTCTGCGACAGCACTGAAAACATCCCGGTTTTATGACAGGAAGCAGAATGGATTTCCTGCACCAGGGACCTGTTTATTAACAAAAATAACTTTATCATGACCTTGTATTATGCATCCTCATGCTCACTTGCAACATCGGATGCCAGGTTTTTATATCATTTAATAAACATAATATGTTCGTCACTCTTACCATGACATCAGGTTTTAGCCGGAAACCCTGTTTTTCCTGCATTTTCAGGTCCGACCGCTGATCCGCTGAAAGTGTCTTTCTTAATAATCAGGATATTAACAAGAGGCCTGGACCAGGCTTTCTTCTTCCCGTTAGTAATTCTCATAACCGCTAATTGATGTTATTGCATTGCTGCATAAATATATGTATTTATCTGATATACCTTCCCAGGATGTATTTTTTATCGCTTTGACGGTCCTGGCCGTAATTCCTGCAGAGTGCCACAGTGACGCGTCAGGGCAGCAGCACCTTGCGCGACAGCACCTTCGTGCCGTCAGTAACCCTGACAAGGAAAAACCCCTTTGACCCGTGCGGCATGGTAACCGGGTTTAGATTGCCGTCGTCAAGACGGGTCCCGAGAATCATCTGCCCCTGCAGGTTGTAGATCGCGCACCGGGCAGTACCTGATACCTGTCCGCTGATAATAACCTTATCACCTGACGTCCATATCCTTATCCCCGTCTCTTCCTGCATCTGCTCCGTGCCCTGGGGTGAACCGGCGGAGGTTATTATGAAGAACCTGCCTGTTCCGTAGGTATTTGCCGGGAGCGATACCGTATAGCTGCCGGTACACAGGTCGGTATAAACGCCTGTCACCCGGTCCTCGAGCCAGTACTTATTTCCTGAAAGGGGTACGGTATTGGCTGAGAACACCACCTCGCCAC
>QKGI01000045.1 GCA_003250475.1 Bacteroidota bacterium
ACCGGTATGAGAGCCTTTCCGAAACAGTCAAAAGCCTTGGCAGCAATCTTGATGCACCGTTTATGACCCTTTCCTTTATGGCCCTCCTGGTTATTCCCCGGCTCAAAATGAGCGACAGGGGTCTCTTTGACGGACTATCCTTCAGCCACGTGCCATTATTCGTTCCCGGTATTCACGACAGGATAAACAGGTAAAATTCGATAAGGTTCTTTAATGAATGCATAATTTCCTGCGGGACAAGGCATTATATCAATCGTCCGGCACCTTTACATGAGTTAACCGGCAGAACCGGCCGGACCATCAGCCAATCATATATTCCTCTGTGACAGTATTTCAGAGCACGCCAGTGTCATTACAGGCATAACAGTTATCGCGGTTACCCTTATCTTTTCTTTATTCATACCTTTATGGCCTTATCAATACCGAGCAGATTGCTGCCAGAAAAAATGTGTGCCGTTATAATAACCTGGAAACAAAAAGCTATCGGATCCAAAGCAGTATTTATATCGGCAGGTTAACACTAATTAATTGAAATTGAGAGAGAACGATTCCATTAGGGCCACTGTTGAAACCCTGCCTGACAAGCCAGGTGTCTACCAGTTTATCGATTCTTCAGGTGTGATTTTGTATGTCGGCAAAGCCCGCAGCCTGCGCAAGCGGGTTTCATCATACTTCTCAAAGAACCAGTCCGGCAAGACACAGGTCATGCTCTCACGGGCTACTGATCTCAGACATGTTGTGGTGGACAATGAGTCTGAAGCCCTGCTGCTTGAGAACAGTCTTATCAAAAAGCATCAGCCCAGATATAATATTCTTCTCAAGGATGACAAGACATATCCCTGGATATGCATTAAAAATGAACATTTTCCACGGGTATTCCTTACACGGAAACTTATCCCCGACGGTTCGTCCTATCATGGTCCCTATACCTCCGTTCCGGCAGTCCGTACACTCCTGGAACTTATACGCCAGCTTTTTCAGATAAGAACATGCCCGTTACCGCTCAACAGAAGAGCTATTGACGAAAACAGGTTCAGGGTCTGCCTTGAATACCATCTGGGTAACTGTAAAGCACCCTGTGTTGGACTTATAAGCGAGCAGGAGTACAATCAGCAGATCGAAAGAATAAAAGAGATTATCAAAGGAGATCTGGGCGGTATTACAAAGCATCTGGAAACGCTGATGAGAAAATATGCCTCTGAGCTAAAGTATGAAGAGGCACAAAAGATAAAGGAAAAGCTTGAGATTCTGTCAAAATTCAGAAGCAAGTCGGTGGTAGTCAATACCTCCGTAAAAAATGTTGATGTCTTCGGTTGTTATGTGGCAGAGGGTTCGATGTATGTCAGTTATATGAAAGTAGTGTCAGGTGCAGTGGTACAAACATATTCCATTGAGCTGAAAATGAGGCTGGAAGAAGAGCAGGAATCGGTGCTTTCAACTGCTGTTACCGAGATAAGGCAAAGGGTGTCAAGTGATTCTCCGGAGATCATAGTACCCTATATGCCAGATATTCTGACAGATAAGATAAAATATACGGTTCCACAGAGGGGAGACAGGCACAAGCTGCTGGAACTGGGAAACAGGAATGCCATGTTTTTCGGAATGGAAAGGCAGAAGAAGGCTGCCGAAAAATCGAAGGAAAATAAAACAGAGCTCCTTCTCGGGAAGATGCAGAAGGATCTCCATATGCCAGTCCTGCCGGCGCATATTGAATGTTTCGATAACTCAAATATACAGGGTAAATCTGCTGTTGCGGCATGCGTTGTCTTCCGTAACGGAAAGCCAAGTAACAGTGAATACAGGCATTTCAACATCAGGACTGTTACCGGGCCGGATGACTTTGCTTCGATGGAGGAGGTCATCCTCCGGCGCTACCGCAGGATGCTTGAGGAGGCAAAATCATTGCCGCAGCTGATTGTGATCGATGGAGGCAAAGGTCAGCTCTCCTCGGCAGTAAAAAGCCTGGATGCCCTTGGACTGAGAGGCAGGATCACAATAATTGGAATAGCAAAAAAGCTTGAGGAGATTTACTTTCCCGGGGATTCAGTTCCATTATACCTCGATAAAAACAGCTATACTCTGAAGATCATCCAGCATCTTAGGAACGAGGCGCACCGTTTCGGAATAAATTTCCACAGGAATAAAAGAAGTTCGCAGATGAATCGCTCCCTGCTGGATGAGATTCCTGGGATAGGGGATAAGACAAAAGAGCTGTTACTGAAAAAATACGGATCGCTGAAAAAAATCACCGAAGCAACAGCAGAGGAGCTGGAAGCAGCTGTAGGCAAGAAAAAGGCTGCGATTCTGACCGCTGCCCTCAAAAAATGATTTTTTTCCACGTGGAACAATGCATTTCATAACAGCTCATAATGTGCTGTCATATAGCCAATAAGACAGGATTACCTGTAGTATTAACCCCTCGAGATTTGAATATTCCCGGTCAGGCGGGTAATCCCCCGAAGATTTTCTTGAGAAAACGGTGAAAAGAATGAATACCGGAGGGTTTCCAGAACATCATTATGCACTGGTTATGGATCAGGTTCACATCTTCCTTTTCCAGTTCGGCAATGATCTCTTTTGTTTCTGCCCCCTGCTGTATCCATAAATCTTTAATGCCATGGGCTATCACTTCCCGGGCTGCCGAGAGGGTTGCCTCCCTGGGAGTCATAAAAATTACACCCCGGACCTCCTGCGGCAGTTCACTGACTGACCTGTAACATTTTTCACCGTCAATAGTGTCGGCTTCAGGATTGACGGGCACCACATCCATTCCCTTCTGGCGAAGGTCTTTGAACATTACCTGTCCGAACTTCCTGGGATCTCTCGAGACCCCAACGATGGCATATTTGCCCAGAGAAAGAAAACGACTGATATCTTTCATTTTTTTCTGAGAGTTGAGAATATAACAAATTCAATAAGTGCTGACCTGGTTTCCGAATCAGGATATGTTTCAAGAATACGCAGAGCATTATCCGAGTGTTCCTTCATCTTCAGCTCTGCATAATCAAGTCCGTTATGCTTCCTGACAAACTCAATAACCTCTGCTATCTCTTTTCTTCCCTTCTTTTTTCTTCTCAGTAACCTGATAATATGCCTCCTCTCCAGCGGTCCCGCCTCTCTCAGCGCATGGATCAGGGGCAGTGTGATCTTTTTTTCCTTTATATCATTCCCCGTTCTCTTTCCTGTCAGTCCGTCACCGGTATAGTCAAGAAGATCATCCTTTATCTGGAAAGCAATTCCTATGCTCTCTCCAAACTCTTTCATCCGGGTAATGGTATCGGCGTCTTCGGTAACCGAGATAGCGCCGCAGGCTGTACAGGCAGAGATCAGGGCGGCAGTCTTCATCCTGATAATCTTGAAGTAATCCTCTTCCCTGATGTCCAGCTTCCTTGTTTTCTGAAACTGGACAAGCTCTCCCTTGACTATATCTTTTACTGCATCGGATACAATTCCCAGCATGTTGTACCTTTTCTTCTCCACAGAGATAAGAAGGCCCTGTGCCAGAAGATAGTCCCCAACAAGAACGGCAATCTTTGAATTGTAAAGTACGTTGATTGTCGGCAGTCCGCGTCTCTGCGAGGCATCGTCCACAACATCGTCGTGAACAAGGGTTGCCGTGTGCAGCAGTTCAATAAATGTGGCTGCAACATATGTTGTCTCGTTCACCGTCCCGTTGAGCTTGGCAGTGAGAAAGACAAGCAGGGGCCTCATCTGCTTTCCCTTCCTGCGGATTATGTTATTCAGTATAATATGGAAGAATGGGATATCGCTCTGGAGGGTACGGTTGAAGTACAACTCAAATTCGCGCATTTCTGCGGCAACAGGTTTTTTAATGTCTGACAAGGATGCCATGAAGCATGGACGGTAATAAATTCAAAAGTAAGACAAAAAGCGAAACAAAAAGATTATAAATCCGGCCGGGCAGGACAGCAATATCATAATTAAGTGACAGTTCACTTTTTTTCACCCAGAAACTTCTTCTGGAATACGAGAATGCTGAGTACACCTGTTGTGATGGAAGTATCGGCAAGGTTAAATACAGGTCTGAAAAAGACAAAAGACTGACCGGGCTTGATAGGAGACCAGTCGGGCCAGGTAGTATCAATAATGGGAAAATACAACATATCCACGACCCGCCCCTGCAGGAAAGATGAATAACCGCCACCGTCGGGGAACAACACTGCCGGTGCATGCCAGCTTTCACTGAAGATCATCCCGTAGAAAGCACTGTCTATCAGGTTTCCCGCTGCACCGGCAATGATCGCACTCACGGAAAGAATAAGGCCCAGGTTTGCCTTTTTCCTTATCAGGCCCATAAGATACCATGAAATCACGGCGATAGCGATCATCCTGAAGATGGAAAGAGCCGCCTTGCCTGTTTTTCCTCCCCACTCCATGCCGAAGGCCATTCCGTTGTTTTCAAGGAAGTGTATCCTGAACCAGTTACCAAGAACGGGGATCTCCTCTCCATGGATCATGGTGGTTTTTACGATGATCTTTACGATCTGATCAACGATCAGTATAGAAAAGATCAGTAGCAGTGATTTATTCCTGTCTGACATCAGAATTTAATTTGAGCGCAAAATAGTAAAAAAACCACAATTGCCTCAGTTCTCCGGCGACAGAGAGCGGAAAAACAACGGGTTATACTTATCCGGATTAATAATAAAGGAATCGTTTGATTTTCAGTGTGGCCGTTTTCTGAAACGGCTCGGCCTGGTATACGACAAGCTGAAGCTGGCTGTACCTGTTGACTTTTGAGTTTACATACCTGCGGAGCTCCTCAAGATATTCATTGATGATCAACTCTGCCTGTTCCGTGACGTCTCTTTTCATCTGCTGGTATTTTGCCTGCAGCTCTTCAATATTGAGATGCACCATTGCAACCAGCTTCCCCTTTTTTTCAACTACAAGAGACTCAATCACATGACCGAAATCGTTAATGACCGATTCGATCTCCTCCGGGTAGATGTTTTCCCCGCTTGATCCTACGATCATATTCTTCAGCCTTCCCTTCAGGCTCAGGTAGTTGTTTTTGTCTATGTGACCCAGGTCTCCTGTTCTGAACCAGCCGTCAGGTGTTATTACCTCCGCGGTCAATGCAGGTTCTTTATAATAACCTTTCATCACATTCTCGCCTCTGGCCCACACCTCTCCCTCTCCGGTAATGTGGTCAGGGTCATTGATCTTCAGGATCACTCCCTCCATTGCGGGGCCTGTTGAACCTAATTTTGCGGATCCTACCTTTGTCCCGGCCAGAAGAGGGGAGGTCTCCGTAAGACCATAACCGATAGCATACGGGAACCCGGCGTCAAGAAGAAATTGTTCTACCGTTGGGTTGAGCTTGGCTCCGCCGATACCGAAGAACCTCAGCCTGCCGCCAAAAGCCTTGTAGATTTTCTTTCCCGCTATCCTGTTGAAGAACCTGCGGAATACAGGTATCCGATAGAGGCCTGCCACGAACCTGTTTTTTTGAAACGTCGGAGCAACCTTGCCGAAATAGATCTTTTCCATGATAAGGGGCACGGTCAGCATGGTTGTCGGCTTTACCTTTTCAAGGGCAGGAAGAAGGACTGAAGGTGTAGGTGCCTTACGCAGGTACCAGATCATGGCACCGTTGAATAGAGGAAGAATCAGTCCCAGTGTCTGCTCATAGGTATGGGAAAGCGGAAGAATAGAAAGGAAAACATCGCTCTCAACCACATACTGTATAGACATTACCTGCCTGGCAGTAAAACATATGTTTTTATGCGTTAGCATCACTCCCTTTGACTTGCCAGTCGTTCCTGAAGTGTAGATTATTACAGCCAGGTCCTCTTCCGCAACCTCATACTCATTACGGGGCTTGATCGAGGGATTATAAACATTGCCGTTGTATCCGGAGATGACAGTAAAATCGTCTGTTGTTATCACTGCCTTAAGTCTCTCCGAAGTGAAACCGGCCACCTTCTGTGTAAGATTATTTGAAACGAATAATAGTCTGGCACCGGAGTGTTCAAGCACATTTGCAACTTCGCCCGCAGAAAAGTCGGGTAATATCGGTACTGCCACGGCGCCCATGGAGGTGATGGCCAGGTAGGTCGCTCCCCAGTTAGGCATACTGCCACTCAGTATGGCCACATTATCTCCCGGAATAACCGAGTAATCCTCAAGCAGCCGGATAACCGACTCCACCCTGTTTTTTAGCTGGTTATAGGTAATAACCTCTTCTCCCACAAAACCCATTGCCTTGTTCTCTCCGTACTTTCTGCAGCTTTCTCCGGCAAGGAATGGGATAGTCAACGTTTGATTCCTATCCATTGGTTATTAATATAATGGCGGCAAAGATACGGTTTAATCAATATGTATGACACTAAAAGCATAAATATCAGAGTCCGGTATCCTGCCGGAGAAAAATCCTGATAAATAGATTACTTTTGCGAATATCAATTTCATGTGACAATGGCAGTGATCAGGGTAACGAAGGAATTCCGGTTTGAGATGGCTCATGTGTTGTGGAATTATGACGGGCCATGCCGCAACGTCCATGGACATTCATATGTTCTCTATGTTACATTTTCCGGAGAACCGGTCAACGATCCCGATAACCCGCGCAACGGTATGGTGATTGATTTCGGGGATCTGAAGAGGATTGTCCATGAATCTGTCGTTATGCGGTATGACCACGCACTGATGGTCTCGGGCCTTGCGCCGGCAGAATCAGTTGAGAATTACAGGAAGCATTTTGGTAATGTAATTATTTCTCCTTACCAGCCAACGTGCGAAAATATGGTAGCTGACATTGCCTCCGTCCTGACAGGGAGGGCTCCTGCCGGGGTGTCTCTTCATAGTGTAAAACTTTATGAAACAGCTACATCATATGCCGAATGGCATGCATCAGATAACCAGTGACGGTACAGGACAACGATAAAAGGCTATTCCTGCTTGATGCATATGCATTGATCTTCAGGTCATACTATGCATTCATCCGCAATCCCCGGGTGACCTCCAGGGGTATGAACACTTCTGCCGTATTCGGCTTCCTGCTCACCCTTGACGATCTGCTGACGAAGCAGAAACCGTCTCACATTGCGGTGGTGTTTGATCCCCCGGGCCCCACTTTCAGGCATGAGATATTTCCTGCCTACAAAGCCAACCGTGATGCCACTCCGGAGGACATTAAAATAGCTGTTCCGTATATAAAGCGTCTGCTCGAAGCGTACAGAATCCCGGTTGTTGAGGTTCCCGGCTATGAGGCGGATGATGTCATCGGTACCCTGGCTGCCCGGGCGGCAGAGCAGGGCTATGCAACCTACATGATGACACCCGACAAGGATTTTGCGCAGCTGGTCACCGACAATGTTGTCATGTACAGACCCGGCCGCGGGGGCGGCGAAGCTGAAATATGGGGCAGGGAAGAGATTGTCAGGGAGTATGGTGTTACTCCCGATCATATCACCGACCTCCTTGGCCTGATGGGTGATTCTTCCGATAATATACCCGGGGCGCCCGGAATAGGCCCTAAAACAGCCTGTAAGCTGATCAGGGAGCATGGAAGCATAGAGAGCCTTCTTGATAACACTTCGGCGGTCTCAGGCCGTCCAAAGGACATTCTCGAACAAAACCGCGACCAGATACTGTTATCCAAGCGTCTCGCCACCATCGAGCAAAATGTTCCCGTTAATTTCAATCATACCGAATTTCACAGGAGAGAGCCTGATAACGCTGCTCTTCGCATTCTATATGATGAGCTTGAGTTCCGCACCATGGCATCCAGGCTTTCATCTCCGGCCGGCTCCCCGGTAACGGAAATAAAACAGGAGCCTCCCGGAGCCGGCGGAGTATCGGCAGAACCGACAATATTCCCACAGCAGCAGGAACAGGGGACCCTCTTCGGTGCAACGGCAGGACAGGGCCCGGCAGCGATACCTAATATCAGCAACACACCGCACAAATACACTATTGCGGAGACGGAAGATGAGGCCAGGGAGCTGGCCATGATGTTGTCACAGCTGGATGAGTTCTGCTTCGATACAGAGACAACCTCCCTTGATCCACTGAACACCCAGGTAGTTGCGGTGGCCTTTGCCTGGGAGAAGGGTGCCGGCAGCCTCCTCTGGTTGCCTCCCGAAAGAGACAGGGCGATGAAGCTGCTCGGACTTTTCCGTCCGGTCTTTGAAAACGGGAAAATCAGAAAAACCGGTCAGAACCTTAAGTTTGACATACAGGTACTGTCAGGATATGATATCCGGGTGAAAGGACCTTTCTTCGACACTATGTTAGCGCATTATCTGCTCGAGCCTGACATGCGCCATAACATGGACAGACTGGCATCGGCATATCTCAACTATGAACCGGTACATATCGAAGAACTGATAGGGGAACGGGGACCGAGGCAGAAGACCATGCGTGAGGTTGAAAAGGAGAGGGTTAAAGAATATTCAGTTGAAGATGCGGATGTTACCTGGCAGCTTAAGGATGTGTTTGAACCTGCATTAAAGAAGGAGGGTCTTGACAATCTCGCCTATGATATTGAGATGCCGCTGATCAGCGTCCTGGCAGAGATGGAGCGGGAAGGAGTGCTGATAGACCAGGAAGCACTTAAAAATTATGCCGTTACCCTCCGGGAAACAATTATCAGGCTTGAACAGGAGATATACAGCCTCGCGGGCCAGGAGTTCAATATCTCCTCACCCAGGCAGCTCGGAGACATCCTGTTTGTCAGGCTCCGTCTTGATGATAATGCCCGCCTGACAAAGACAAAGCAGTACAGGACCGATGAGGAGGTTTTGCAGCGTCTCTCGTCAAAACATCCGGTCATAGCCAGGGTGCTTGAATACAGGGGTTTGAAGAAGCTTCTGTCGACATATGTCGAGGCTCTTCCGGAACTTGTTGATCCGAATACGGGCAGGATACATACTACATATAACCAGGCTGTTGCTTCCACCGGAAGGCTGAGTTCCACCAACCCCAACCTTCAGAATATACCCGTCCGCGATGCCGAGGGCCGGGAGATACGGAAGGCTTTTATCCCCGGAAAGGGAAAGATATTTCTCAGTGCAGACTATTCGCAGATAGAGCTAAGGCTTATGGCCCATCTCAGCAATGATGAAGCCATGATTTCGGATTTTATTTCCGGGCAGGATATCCATTCTGCCACTGCCTCCAAGATATTTGGTGTACCAGTTACTGAAGTAACGCGTGAGATGCGTGCCAGGGCCAAGACTGCAAACTTCGGCATTATTTACGGTATCTCGGCGTTCGGCCTGTCTGAAAGGCTCACGATAGGCAGGAAAGAGGCAAAAGAGCTTATTGACGGATATTTCCGCTCATACCCCGGGGTGAAATCCTACATGGACGAGAGCATACGCAGAGCCCGCGATTCCGGCTATGTCAGCACCATGTTCGGACGGAGACGGTACCTTCCTGATATACACTCAAGGAACCAGGTAGTAAGGGGTAACGCAGAGCGAAATGCCATCAACGCGCCTATACAGGGAGGCGCCGCTGATATAATCAAGATAGCGATGGTGAGCATTGCCGGCCGGCTTAAGCGGGAGATTCCCTCTGCAAGAATGATACTTCAGGTGCACGACGAACTGATCTTCGAGGTTGAGCCGGACTCCGTCGAAAGGCTGAAAAAACTTGTGGTGGACGAGATGAAAGGAGCAGCGGAACTAAGGGTTCCACTGGAGGTTGACACAGGTACGGGCATTAACTGGCTTGAAGCACACTGACAATGAGCACAACAGTTACGGTGTTATATTTCGGAGCTGCCGGGGAGATCGCAGGAAAACCCTCCGAGGTAATGGAGGCAGACGATACAGATACTCTCTGCAACCGGATACTTGAAAAATATCCGGCAATGGAAACCGTGCCCTTCAGGCTTGCGCTTAACAGGGTATTGATAAAAGAGGGATCTCCCCTGAAAGAAAATGATATAATTGCAATACTTCCCCCGTTTAAAGGGGGATAAATATGTACTTCTGATAATGAAAAACAGGTATCTGGTAGGAGGTCCGATCACACCTCTGCTTATTTCGGAAATGATGACACTGGGCAATGATGATGTCGGTGCAGGAGCTGTCTCAATATTCATTGGCAAGGTACGTGATGACGAGATCAATGGTAAAAGGGTGAAAGCAATAGAGTACTCAGCCTATAATGACATGGCCGAAAAAGAAGCCAACGAGATCATAAAAACGGTAATGATGGCATTCAGCGATGTAAGGAAGATATTTTTCGTTCATTCCACCGGCACGGTCAGGGCGGGGGAGGTTTCTCTGTTCATTATGGTGACCGCCGGTCACCGTGATCACGCCACCCGGGCATGCCGTCACATCATAGAAATGCTTAAGGAACGTCTTCCGGTATGGAAGAAGGAACTGTTCTGAGGAGAGATAAAAAATGGTTAAATGGCGGCCTTCCCCTTGAGGATGGCTGCGTAACGCGACCTGTTGCCGGCCATGTCTATTGCTGCGATGACCTGCGAATCCCTGGAGAGCGAATATTTTACCATACCTGAATCATAGAAGTATCTTCCGGCAAGCTCAGATTCAATGAGTTCGGCAACATCATCGCCATATGTTTCCATATCTCTGTCAAGAGAATGGCTTAGACCTGCCTGCAGTTTTTCTATCGTCTCTTTATTGCCATCATAGAGCTTTTCATCCTTTGCAACTGTTGCCAGCTCTTCCAGTAGTGTTTCGGAACCTGTTTTATATGAGAATTTTCTCTCCAGCAGGAAATCCCTGAAGTTACTGATGTCATCACCGGTTAACCTGAGGCTGTCGGGCGCCGCCGGTGCGGGATGCGACCAGTAGTATTCCGTGGCAAAATCGAATATCATATTCTGGACGTACAGCTCACTGGTAAACCGGTTAAGCATGTCTGAAGGCACCGTGACATCGGGGATAATTCCGCCGCCGTCCTTTACCTGTCGGCCGTTGCGCGTCTTGAAGGTCCTGGTAAGGGAGTCGGGAATGATTCCCACACTGCCATCCTCATTCGGATGCGAGAAATCGACCGCCTGAATGCATCTTCCGCTCGGGATATAGTATTTGGCTGTTGTTATCTTCACCTGTGCCTTATAACTCAGGGGCCTGGCAACCTGGACCAGCCCCTTGCCATATGAACGCTCACCTAGAATTATAGCCCTGTCGAGATCCTGCAGAGCCCCGGCAACGATCTCTGATGCTGAAGCAGAACCCCTGTTGATCAGGACAATAACCGGCATGTCCGGAGCCACCGGATTCTTTGTCGTACGGAAAACGGCATCATACTGTGAGGCCCGGCCCCGGGTACTGACCACCTCCTGCCCCTGTTTCACGAACAGGTTGACTATCTCGACTGCTTCATTGACCAGTCCGCCCGGGTTACTCCTCAGATCAAGGATCAGATCCTCTGCCCCCTGTTTGTCTTTCAGATCAATGAGGGCATCCCTGACCTCGCTGATACAGTTCTGAGTGAAGTTTGTAAACCGGATGTATCCTGTATTGTCATCAACCATGCCATAATAAGGAACAGCGGAAATTGAGATTTTTTCCCTTTTCAGTCTTTTTGTAATCTCTTCCCCGTTTCGTCTGATAACTATTTCCGCCTCGGTGCCCGGTTCTCCCTTCAGCATATCTGATGCCTGGTCCGAAGAGACTCCTTTAAGCGATCTGCCGTCTATGCTTATCATCAGGTCTCCTGACCGTATACCGCTTCTGTCTGCCGGAAAGTCCTTATAGACATTGGTCACAACAATATAATCACCTGATTTTCTTATGAGTGAGCCAAACCCCCCATATTTTCCCGTAGTCATAAAATCCAGGTCCTGTGTCTCCTCTTCCGGATAGAAAACTGTATACGGATCAAGAGTAGCAAGCATGGAATTTATGCTTTTATGTATCAGCTTTTCCGGGTCTATTTCATCTACATAAAAAGCATTGAGCTCCCTGAAGAGGGAGATGTATATGTCAATATTCTTGGTGAGTTTGAAATCCCTGTTCTCCTGGCCGCCCATGAGAAATCCAAGTGTCAGCAGTGCCGCCAGAATTATCGCGGGCACAAGCACCATTCTTTTTCTGTTTCCCATTCTCATAAAAGAAATTTTGGCAAAGTTAATATTTATGATGTGTCAGTCTTTCAATAACTGCTATTACGCATTTTTCGGTTATGGCATAGGGTTTTATCTCTGTATCAGTCCATAACAGGGCAAGCTCTATGCGTCTTTCGCTTTCTGACATAAACGTCATAAGGGGCTGTTTGTTTTTCCTCCAGGCCTCTCTTATTCTTCTGCGGATAAGGTTACGGTCAACGGCTCTTTTGAAGTTTCTTTTCGGCACCGAGATAAGCACCCTGACTGAAGGCAGGGATTCAGAGGAGGGCATCACCCTGAAAACAACACGGAGAGGGGGCTGGCTTATGGTACGGCCTCCGGCAAAGAGTTCGCTTACGGTTTTTATTCCGCAAAGCCTTTCCTTTTTGGTGAATGATTCCTCTTTTTGTTTCATCCAGAAAGAGAAAGCATCAATCCGGCAGGATGGATGCTTTCATTCGGACCATCTTACCGGTCCGTATTTATTTGTTGTTCTTGTTAAAGTCTCTAATGAAACAGTCCAGGGCCATCGTCATTGACGGGGCCTTTGGGTTGGGAGCCTGTATGTCAAGCCTGAACCCTTCGTTGGTAACTGCCTCCGCGGTTGTGGGACCAAAGGCAGCTATTTTTACTTCTCCCTGCCTGAAAGCCGGAAAATTTTCTTTCAGTGACTTGATTCCCGAGGGACTGTAAAACACCAGGATGTCATAATCAAGCTCGGTAGAATCAAATCCCCGGCTTATCGTCCTGTACATTGTGCCGATAGTGTGCTTTATGCTGTGACCTGAAAGCAGGTCCGGGATATCCGTGTTATGCGGATCGGAGAGCGGGACAAAAAAGTTTTCATCCCTGTGCTTTATTATCACATCAATAAGATCTTCAAAGGTGGCTTTGCCATGGAAGATTTTTCTCTTCCTGTACACGATGTATTTTTGAAGGTAGAATGCCACGTTCTCTGTAATGCAAAAATACTTCATCGTGTCGGCGACAGTAAGGCGCATCTCCTCACAGAGCCTGAAATAATGATCAATAGCTGTCTTGGATGTGAAGATTATGGCAGTAAAATCAGCAGGATTGATTTTTTGTTGCCGGAACTCCTTGGCAGAGATACCCTCAATCTGGATAAACTGCCTGAAATCAATTTTCAGATTATGTTTTTTAGCGAGCTCGAAATATGGTGATTTCGGATTGTTTGGCTCAGGCTGCGACACTAATACCTTCCTTATTTTCAAAGCCATAAGTTTTTAGTTCAACCTCCTCGTGTTACCCGATGATCAGAAAATACCCAGTATCTTCAGAATGACCAGGGCGGGCAAGACTTCAAGGGCACAAAGGTACAAAATGAAATAAAATAGTGAAATATGCCTGTTGTGAAATATTATCAGCAGCCTTAATGTTCGTAAAATAAGCAAGATAACGACGGGGATAAGACCTGCAATAACGAAAGAAATGGTATTATTGAGTGGTGCGAAAATGATAATTCCGTTAAGAAAAAAGAGCAATATTGAGCTGGCAAACCAGATGTTGTAAACAACAACCATATATTCACGGAAGAGGGACCTCCATCCCGTGATGCCCGCAACGATTATACATGTCAGGTGCCTTGTCAGCAATGCGACGAGGAATGAACCGCCGAGAAGGGCTGTCAGCCATATAAAACCTTCATCTCCTTTATCCGGAAGGAGACCGGCAGAAAGAAGCGATACTGCTGCAAAAAGGCTGATATTCAATATCGTGAAGATATTTCTCAAGACAAATGGCCAGGCCAGTACTGCCGAGGTGCCGGGAGGAATCAGCTCCTGCTTTTTCCTGAAACCGATGGTGGATAGCCCGGAGAGAATGCTTTTCCTTCCGGATACCGTAAGCGCAGTGATGATAAGGAGAGAAAAAGAAAGTATTATAAAGCAGAAGTCCTGGTTAAATGTCTCCGGGGGTATTGGCAGTCCCTCAACACGTCCGGCAGCCGAGATATATCCTGTTCCGGACATCCCCGGCCCTGCCGCCATCTCTTTCAGGCTGTCTGACGGGTGGATGAGCGGAATTATCCGGCCTATACTGAACTCGTTTTGCGAAGCGGGTGGCAGAAGAGTATCAGCAGCAACACTTATTGTATCGCCAGGGCCGGGCATCATCTGTGGTCATTAAAAATAGGCCGGTTTTCCGGGATAGAGTTCGGAAAGGATATTATTTGCAAGCCGTGAGGCTCCTATCCTGAAATACTCAGGTGTAAGCCATTTTTCGCCGAGCATGTTTCTTACTATAAAGTAATATGCGAGAGCATCATCGGGAGCCACGATGCCACCTGCGGGTTTGAATCCGATCATGATCCCTGTCTCGTTCCAGTAATCACGGATGGCACGGCAAATTACCCATGCCGCTTCAGGGGTTGCCGATACCTGGCTTTTCCCTGTGGATGTTTTAACAAAGTCAGCTCCTGATTCCATGGCGACAACCGAGGCCCGGTAAATATTCCTCTCATCCTTCAGCAGCCCGGTCTCAAGTATCACCTTTAAGGTGGCACTCCCTGCCGATTCCCTTATTGACTTCAGTTCATCTATGACGGCATCATAGTCTCCTTCCAGAAAGGTACCCACCGGCATTACCACGTCTATTTCGTCAGCGCCCATATTCACAGCCATGGTAGTCTCCAGCGCCTTGACCTCGGGAAAAGTCTGGCTGGAGGGGAAGGAGGCAGAAACAACGGCAAGCCTTACCCCGCAGTCGCCCAGGCCCTCCCCGGCAACCTTTACGAAGTTGGGATACACACAGATGGCTGCTACGTTACGCATTTCGTTAAAACTGTATCGAAATGATGCAGTCCTCTCTGCGAAACTGCGTATAGTCCCGGCACTGTCAGCAGTGTTGAGGCTTGTAAGATCAATAAAGGAAAAAATATCTCTCAGTATCGGAGCCCTCTCAATGGTCTGGGTCATCCTCCTGGCCTCGGCAACACATTCGCCCATCTCGCCGGGCGAATAATCATGGTTTAGCAGCTTCCTGTATAATTTGGTCATAATTAAGGTTATGTATTAACCGGTACAAACCTGTAGCCGGATTGCAAACGGGGGTCAATTTAATTGTTTTTAATGAAAAGCAAATAAAAATCGGACTATTTGCGAAGGCTTTTATTTCTTGCCAGGGATGCAAAAATACCGGCAAAGCAAAGGATTGAGAAAATGATAAAACCGCTCTTCATTGATCCAATCAGCTGCAGGTAATTATCAGGATTGATTTTGGCCTGTCCCATGTAGATAGCCAGCAACATCAGGGCAATGGCCATGCTGAATGTCTGGCCCACATTGCGCATTGTCCCGAGCATTCCCGACGCATTGCCAAGCTGTCGCTTCTCAACGGAGCTCATTATGGCGTTCGAGTTGGGCGATGAAAATAATGAAAAACCGGCGCCCATTATCACCAGCACTGTAACAATAAATGTTACCGAGGTATTACCGCTGATGAAACAAAGCATTACCAGGCCGGCAGAGGTTATGCCCATGCCGACAGATGCCAGTACACCGGGGTTATATTTATCTGACAGCTTACCTGCTGCCGGGGATATGAGGGCCATCGTCAGGGGCCATGACATAAGCACGAATCCTGCATCACGCGGCCCCAGCTCTTTAATATACTGAAGGAACAGGCTCAGGAAAAAACCTATCGCACTTGTGGCTGCATAATGTATAAGCGCGGCAAGACTGGAGAAGGCAAAGACCCTGTTCCTTGATATCAGCGT
Source organism: Bacteroidota bacterium (assembly GCA_003250475.1). Taxonomy (GTDB): domain Bacteria; phylum Bacteroidota; class Bacteroidia; order Bacteroidales; family VadinHA17; genus SR-FBR-E99. The sequence goes on from QKGI01000045.1 coordinate 15,795, forward strand.
TATGTCAAACAGCGGATAGGATGTGTTTTTCTCCCATAAAATGAACAAAACGAACAATAGCAGTCCCAGGCTGGTCAACAGCCACCCGGGGCGTTCCGGCAGTCTTGAAAAACCGTACATCACCAGGGCCATTGATAACCCGTATATCGACGCACCGGGCCAGTCAAATCTCTCTCCCCTGGCTTCGGCCCACTCTCCCTTCATCTTCTTTCTGATGAGTATCAGGCTGATGATACCCAGCGGAACCAGGAAGGCAAAGATGCTCCTCCAGCCAAGATACCGGGTAAGGAGCCCTCCCAGAAAAGGTCCGGAAGCAAGTCCCACATATACCGCAGTCACATTGATTCCCATTGCCCTTCCTCTCTCTCCCGGAGGGAAGACAGAGGTCAGAATAGCCATATTTGTTCCGAACATCATTGCCCCGCCAACACCCTGGAGTATTCTGATGCCGATAAGCCATCTGATCCCGGGAGTGAATGAGAGAAGTATCATGGTAAGTGTGAAGATCATCAGGCCGGCAGTGAATACCTTCTTTCGCCCGAGGATGTCTCCCAGCCTGCCGGCAGGAAGCAACAGGATAGATGTGGCAAGCATATAGCTGCTTATCACCCAGTTAAGGGTGACAGCATTCAGTGACAGCTCCTCTCCGATGGATGGCAGGGCCAGGTTCACCGATGACCCCATAAAGGGGGTAAGGAACGAGGCGAAGGCGGTAACGGTAAGTACTGATCTTTTTAACTCTTTCTCTGTCATTCCCTGTTCCTGCTGTCAATTATTATCGTCACCGGCCCGTCGTTTACCAGGTCTATCTCCATCATGGCTCCGAAAACACCGGTACCGGGAGCATCTCCCAGGAGCTCCCCGGTGGCAGAGATGAATTTTTCGTAAAGAGGTATTGCCTTTTCCGGCCTGGCAGCCCTGATATAGGAAGGCCTGTTGCCCTTTTTTGTGCTGGCATGAAGGGTGAACTGGCTAACAATGATGATCCCACCCCCCGCTTCTTTCACAGCCATGTTCATCACCCCGTTTTCATCATCAAAAACCCTTAGGTTCACGATTTTTGATGCGAGCCACAGGGCATCCTCCGTTGTGTCCGCCTCCTCGATTCCCAGCAGTACCAGGAGCCCTTTTCCTATTGCAGAACAGATCTCTCCGCCTGTGGAAACGGAGGCCCTTTTTACTCGCTGGACAACTACTCTCATTTTGTTTCTACGGGTGGTAAAAGTAGCAATTATTAACTATTTTTACAGCCTTCCTGAAGCCATGGATATAGTCACAATAACAGGTATCGCCCTTGGTCTCTCGTTTGACAGCTTTGCGGTCTCCCTTTCATGTGGTGTCATCGAGTCGAGGATACGTTTCAGAAATGCAATGCGTATTGCATTTACGCTGGCGTTCTTTCAGGGCGGTCTGACGGTGCTGGGTTTTTTCCTGGGCTCCACGGTCAGCAAGCAGATAGAAAGACTGGATCACTGGCTGGCGCTTCTCCTTTTGCTGATACTGGGAGCCAGGATGATAATCAACGGTATACGGGATGATGATAAAAAGGATCCGGTTGACTACAGCCGCTGGACCGTCCTGCTCACCATGGCTGTCGGTACCAGCATCGATGCATTTGCCGTCGGCATAAGCTTTGCGTTTCTGAAGGTGCATATATGGAGCGCCGGAGTGATAATAGGCGCGGTGACTTTCCTGGCATCCATGACAGCAATACGAATTGGTAAATCAGCGGGGAGTCATCTTGGGTCAAGAGTAGAGATAATAGGAGGCATCATACTCATAATCATTGGAATAAAGATACTGGTGGAGCATCTTGTTGCAGCCGCGTAATCTGCATCATGTTTATTGTCTCATTTATTTTCAGGGTCATCACTTATTGTCTGTCCTGACAGTACGGAGGCCGGATACCGGTTTGTCCATGCCTCTTCTGTAAACAGGTCCCAGAATATTGAGTATCTCACGTCATAAGTTTCATAGAAAGGCCTGAGCTGCACATCGCGGGGCCTGCCTGTGCTGTCAAACCGGAAGGTGTTGGCATGACCGGCAACCGGCACTGTCCATTCTTCCGGATTTCTCCTGGTGGTTATCACCACAGGTACATAAAGCAGGTCGGGAGCACGACTGTCATTTACCGGCCCCAGCTCTCCGGCAAGGACAACGGGTCCGGAGAAAAGAGCCACCCTGAGCGAGTCGTCAGGCATCGACTCCAGCCTGAGCCTGAAAGGTATATGAACCTCAATCCGGTCCCCGGTCTTCCAGGTGCGCTTCAGCCTGATAAACGAACCCGGCTCCTGCCTGACATTCCGGTCCCTTCCGTTCAGGGTTACCTCTATTCCATCAGTTGACCATGACGGATATCTGATACATAATGTCAGCCTGACAGGTTTTTCTGTTATTATTTCCAGGGTTGTACCCTGTTCGGCCGGATACCCGGTTGTCTGGATCAGCTTCAGCCCCATATCCTGCCAGTCGAGTTCGGATGCGATAAACTGGGTAACATATAGTTCCCGCATATTATGGTAATAAATTGATCCGCCGTACTTTGAGTGGTTCTCCATGCCTGTTCCGATGCAGCATGTAAACCATTCAGGGTCCTGAAAAGCTTTAAAGCCCCCCATGTCAAGTGAGAGATTATAGACTACGCGCCCATCCACGGGATTCTGAGAGGCAAGGATATGATTGAAGAGTGCCCTTTCATAGAAGTCGGCTGCTTCAGGGGCGGCGGACCATTCAAAGAGATGCTCGGTAAGTTTGAGCATATTGTAGACGTTGCATGTTTCTGTGGTGCCTTCTCCCAGCCTGTTTCTCAGCTTGCCGGGCTCTCCGAAATATTCATCGTTTCCATTCCCGCCGGTAACATATGAGTGATGTTTCACCACTGTCTCCCAGAAAAATTCGGCGGTTTTTCTGTCAGTGGTATCGCCTGTCAACTCATATCTCCGGGCCAGTCCGGTCAGCTTGGGGATGTTTGTGTTTCCATGCTTCCCGGGCAGGATATCTTTTCCCGCTGAAAGGGAATCAAGTATAAACCTGTCCTGGAACAGGTAACTCATGTCGAGATATCTCTTATTTCCCGTATCTGCATACAGGTCGGCAAGCACCTCCAGCATGCCTCCGTATTCACAGTGAAGCATCTGTTCCATCTGTTCCGGCGTCAGGTCATCAATTACAGTATAGATCCATCCGGCAAATTTTTCAGAGATACGGAGTGCGGTTGTATCACCGCATAAGCGGTAGGCATCGCGCAGACCGGCCATGATCTTGTGTTGTGTGTAAAACGGGGACCAGAGGCCATTGAGGTCGAATCCCCGTGAACGGATATCGCCGTTGCCGACCTCTTCTTCAAGGATTTTCTTTGCTCCGGGGGAAGCTCCTATATAACCAGATCCGTCAGCGTCCTGGCATTCTTTCAGTTCTCCGACGATATAGTTGACACGATCAGCAAACTCCCGGTCACCGGTTGTCCGGTACATCATTGACAGGGCACTCAGGTAGTGGCCCAGGCTGTGCCCGGCAAGTGACTCTCCCTCCCAGCCGCCGTAATGTTCTGCCACTGGTTTAAGGCCTGCTTCGCTTCGGAATCCTGCAAGCAGCCTGTCCGGCTCATAACCGAGTAACACCCTCTTATTGAGGTCTGTGGCATGCCCGAAGGGTCCTTCAAGCAGTTTTACCCTGTCAAGTGAGAACGGTAGTACCCTGAATCCGATAACCTCTCTTCCCCCGGTACGGATCATCCCATATTTTTCCATACCCCTGAGAGTCGCTTCATCCTGGCCGGCACTGCCCTCATCACATGATGATGCCATAATTGCAGCCAGCAGGCTGAGGATAATAATCCTTTTTTCCATTTGAAGTTTTAAAACGGTATCATATATCTTTCCCGGTCCGCAAAAACTGCCATCTCTCTGTATCCGGAACTTTTGAGAAGATCGTATGCTTCGTCAAAATACTGGCCTATACGTTCCGGGTAATGGGCGTCAGAACTGACACAAACCGGTACGCCGTGTTCGGCAAAAACAGGAAGATACTTTTTATCCGGGTAGAAGTCATTAAGCGGTTTGTTACGCCCGTTGGTATTTAGTTCGAAAGCCACATCATGTATTTCAAGTGCAGATGCCACCATGTTGTAGAGATGTGAGATATCTTTTTCAGGCGTGAACCTGTGAATACGCACAAGGTCGGGATGTGCAATAATATCAAAGAGCCCTGTTGCGGCGGCTTCGCAAACGAGATTAAAATAATTTTCATAGATCAGGTCTATATTCTTCCCGATATAAAACTCAGGACCAAGATCAACGGTCTCTTCTCCAAGATAATGGATGGACCCAATTATGTAATCAAACGGTGCTGAACAGATAAGCCGTTCCGTCTCCTTTTCCATATTGGGAAGGTAATCGAGCTCAATTCCCAGCCTTACGGCTATCTCTTTATGTTCTTTCTTCAATTTCAGGATGTGTTCGATATATTCCGGAAGCCGCTCGTGATCCATACACCAGTCCAGGCTTTTACCGGCAGGATTGAGATGGTCTGAGAAACCAACCTCCCTGAGCCCCTTTCTTATTGCAGCTTCGATACATGCCTCCGGCCCCTGCCTGCCATCGCTGTATGTTGTGTGTACATGATAATCGGTCCTGTAAATCATACTTTTGTCAGCTATATGTTGCTATTTGTCAAAATTAGAAAAGGTGAACGAATTTATTTGCAGATTGTTCTAATTTTGCATAATCCATGGCGCTTGTGATACAGACACCGAAGAAAAAATGCAATTGCATTTCATGTGAACTCAGGAATCTTGCCTTTTCAAGTCTAAGTGATGAGGATATAGGGTTGATATGCGAGGTCAGGGAGGAGATATCCTATTCCAAGGGTGAAGTAATTCATCTGGAAGGAGATCCTATACGCTATTTCAAGTATCTGAAGAACGGGCTTGTCAAACTGTACAAGGTGACGGAAAACGGTGAAGAGCAGATTGTTACAGTTACCAGGCCCTTTGAATTTGTAAGCAATACCAATGTCTTTCATGAGGAGGCTTACAGGTATTCTCTTTCGGCCCTTGAAGATTCTGTTGTATGCGCCATCAGGATAGACCTGATCAGGGAGATGATAATCAGGAACGGGAGGTTTGCATTGAATCTCATTACCGTCCTGTCGAGAACCGCGGAGAACATTATTTCGCTGGGTCTTGAGATCAGGAAGAGGAACCTTGCCGGCCGTATAGCCTACGTACTGCTTTACTTTTCAGGAGAGATATATCATTCGAGAATATTCGACCTCCCTGTTTCCAGGAAGGAGATTGCAGACCTGATCAGTATGAGCTCTGCCAACGTTATACGAACCTTTTCCGAGTTCAGGCGTGACGGGATAATTAAAACCAACGGCCGGACGATTGAGATAATGGATATGAATAAGCTGGAAATCATATCCAGAAGAGGTTAGATTTTTACACCTGGAGATGAATAATATACGCAAAATCATATTTTTAGTTACGCTCTCTTTATGTACGGGATTGCTTGTCTCTTCCCCGTTGCACTTCGAGCCGGCTTTACGGCAGCTTCCTGACGGCAGCCAGCTACAGCTATATATATCCGGAGATGAATTCTTCAACTACCTTCATGATGAAAATGGTTTCCCGGTCAGGGAGGGGGCAGACGGCTACTACTATTACCTCGAACAAAAAGGTGATGAGTTTTTCTTTACAGACCTGAAGGCCGGGTACGATAATCCTGCTTCTGATCCTGATATTAAGGAAGTAACGGTGCCTTCCACGGTGCCGGCAAAAAGGGCGGAATACCAGTCTAAAATGGAAGGCAGTTATCTTGACCGCAGCCAGGCGTCCGCCACAAAATCATTTGATAATCTCAATAACCTGGTGCTTTACATCAAATTCAGTGATGAAGCTTCGCTTTCAAAACCACTTAGTTATTTCACCGGGCTCTTCAATAATCAAACCGGCACATCTGTCATGGGCTATTACCGGGAGATATCCGGCGGGACCTTTGACGTTGTCAGCTACAATTTCCCCGGGGAGAGTGCAAGCACCTTCGTATACACAGATAATAACCCGCGATCATTCTACCAGCCCTACGACTTCAAAACCAATCCTGACGGGTATGCGGATGACAATGACAGGACAGAGCGAGAGCACGGGCTTCTGGAAAGAGCAGTGTTATGGGCATCAGCTTCAGCTTCTCTGCCGGAAGGCGTTGACTTTGATGTTGACGATAACGGTGTCTTTGATAATGTATCATTCATCGTTAGCGGTTCTCCTGACGGATGGGCCGATCTGTTATGGCCCCACAGGTGGACGCTTTATACCCGGATAGTAAAGATCGGATCTCTCAGGGTGGGAGGATATACCTTTCAGATGGAGAATGTCTCCGTAACGACACTCTCGCACGAGATTTTCCATTCTCTTGGCGCTCCTGACCTTTACCACTACAATGATTCAAGGGTACCTGTCGGACCGTGGGACATAATGGCTTCCGGGAAGGGGCATCCCGGTGCCTGGATGAAATATAAATACGGTGCCTGGATCAGTGAGATTCCCGAGATAGCAAAATCAGGAAGATACACCCTGAAGCCCGCCAGCCCGGATGGTGCCGGAGCCGTCATTATACACTCGCCCTATTCTGACGAACAGTTTTTTGTCGCCGAGTACAGGAAAAAAACCGGGTTGTATGAATCATACCTTCCTGCAACAGGCCTCACAATCTCACGCATAGACAGGAGATACAACGGTAATGCCGACGGTTCTCCGGACGAGATATATGTCTTCAGGTACAACGGCACCTATCACTTTGACGGCTATCCCAATCTTGCAGCATTGCCCGGGGAGACAGGAGCCACCTCTTTCAACGATACAAGCAACCCATACGGCTTCCTCCAGGACGGATCGGCATCAGGGATGGACATATATGACATTGTGGACTATGGAGACAGTGTCTCTTTTTCAGTTAATGTAAACATGCTTTATGACCTGCAAACCCTGCCGGTCAGCTATAACCTTATCAAACTGTCATGGAAGGCTGCCATGGCAGGAGATTTTATCGTAGCCGTATCCGATAGCCCCGACCCTCTCCGGCCCGTGGACGGGAAGCCATATTATGAAGGAGATACCATAGGCAATGGAGGTACCATACTGCACCGGGGAGACCTGAAATATTATTCTCATACCGGGCTCGAAAGTGACAGGCAATACTACTACACTGTCTGGGGTGTTACCGATGACCAGCTGAACCAGTATTCAATGACGCTCACTGCCAGCGACCGGACAGGGATATACTATATTGCAGACCTGCCGCATACGGAGGACTTTGATGATGTTGATGCCTCCCTTCCCCTCGGGTGGAAATCGTCACTCGGCGCCGAAGGCTGGAGTACGGATATCTCCGGCCCCGATCCTGCAATAATCATGGTTTCTTCTTCAGACGAGGATAACATTCTATATTCTCCCGGGTTTATGCTTTCAGCCGGACGAAAATATGCCGTCACCTTTAATTACAGGAATATAGTACCGGGCGTCATCGAGTCCTTCACGCTGAGAGAGGGTGCCGACAGACAAAGCCTTAGCCTTGGCGTGAATATCATCTTCTCGTCCGGGGATATCTCCCTTTCCGGGGAGATAATGTACAGGGCCCTGGTAAGACCGGACGCTGATGGAATCTATTACCTGGGATTTACCCCTGAAAAAAAGGGCACAGGAGTGGTGCTGAACAGATTCAGGGTTGAGGCAGTCCCGGAAAATACGGTGGTCCTTACTGATCCTGTCAGTTTCTACCCAAATCCGTCGGACGGTGTTATTACTGTTCCGGCCAGTGGCACCACTGCCATTTCAGTCTACAGCAACACCGGGACAAAGTTATATGAAACCGTAATCGAGGGGATGAGCGTGATAGACCTGTCACATCTGAAAAAGGGCATATATATTATTAAATTCACTTCCGGAAATACCTCCTCCTCAAGGCGACTGATCATCGACTGACATTTACCTCCACAAAGGGTTTTCCCTTGAATAAGGCATAATAACAAGAATATTTGCCGGATAATTTTTATATTCAGGGACTAAAATGAATTTGGAGGACAGATAATGAAAGTACACCACTTTTCGGTTCATGACATTCCAAGAAGAAGGTTTCTTGAACTGACCATGAAAGGCGGCCTGGCTGTTGCTGTTACGCCGGCGCTTCTTTCACAGCTGACGGCATGCGGCCCGGGAGCTGCCGCGATGACACCGCTAGATACGGACCGGGACCTGATCTCCCGTGTGCTTAAGAAAGCACTTGAAAAAGGAGGGAATTTCTCCGAGGTATATATTGAAAACAGGATCTCAAGGCAGATCGTTATGGAGGAGTCGGTCTTCAGAAGCGGGCTCTACGGCATCAGCCAGGGAGCCGGGGTCAGGGTTATCAGCGGCAACAAAACCGGGTATGCCTATACCGATGTAGTGGATGAGGCAAGCCTTATGCGGGCAGCAGAGGTGGCCGCATATGTTGCCGGCGGAGGATCTCCGGCAGCGGCGGTAAAATTATCAGATACCGACTACCGCTCTTTCGTGACAGTTGAAATGCCGCTGGGAGAGATAGCAGATGAAAAACGTATTGAGATAATCAAAAGGGCCGACCACGCGGCTCTTTCGTATGATCCCCGGATAAAGATGACCATGGTCGACTATTATGATGAGGTCAGGGGCAGGGTCATTGCCAACAGCGAGGGATTGTATCTCCGTGATGAGCTGCCGCTGTTGTTCTTCATAGTCCAGGCGATGTCAGATGACGGCAAGGCAAGACACATGGCCAGGGAGAGGTTAAGTATGCACAGTGGTTTCGAAATGTTCTCACAGGTCACCCCGGAAGAGGTGGCAAAAAATGCAGCCCGTGAGGCCATCGCCATGCTTGATGCCGGGGAGGCTCCGGCAGGCATGATGGATGTGGTGATGCAGAACGGCTGGGGCGGAGTGCTGGTGCACGAAGCAGTGGGTCATCCGCTCGAAGCAGATAACATTGCAAAAGGTATAGGCGCATTCACAGGTAAACTGGGACAGAAAGTAGCCAGCGAGTGCTTCACAATGGTGGACGACGGAACACTTCCGGACTTCAGGGGTACTATTAATTATGATGATGAAGGAACGCCGGCACAGAGAAACGTACTTATCGAAAAAGGGGTGCTTAAGGGGTACATGACAGATATCCTCAGTGCAGGGCAGCTGGGGATGACACGTACCGGCAACGGACGCAGGGAGAGCTTCAGGTACATTCCCATCCCCAGGATGACAAACACATTCATTGCACAGGGTAGCGATGATCCGGAGGAGATACTGTCATCCACGAAAAAGGGCATATATGTGCAGAGCCTGAGCGGCGGGAGCGTAAACCCGGTGACGGGAATGTTCAACTTCACATGCCGGGAGGCCTACCTGATCGAAAACGGGAAAAAGACCAGGCCAATCAGGGGCGCAACGCTGATCGGGTCGTGCCTGGATGTAATATCAAATATCGATGCCGTCGGCAACGACCTGGCTTTTGGTCCCGGCATCTGTGGCAAGGGACAGAGCGCTGAAGTAACGGCAGGGCAACCTACTGTCAGGATTAGGGGCATCAACGTTGGCGGGAGCAAGGCCTAGCTTTAACAATTAATAATTAGCGAAATGAATTATACATCTCTTGCAGAAAAACTTGTATCGAAAGCCCTTAAAGCAGGGGCTGATGCAGCTGAAATTTATATATCCGCAGGCCGGAACCTGTCGGTCAATATCCTCAATAATGAGATCGAGACCATTGAAGAAGCCGATTCTGCCGGCGTAGGAATACGCGTTATTGCCGGGGGGTCAATAGGCTTCAGTTACAGCAACAGCCTGGATCTCAGGGCGCTGGAAGATACCATTGCAATGGCAGTGAAGTTTGCCCGGCTCACCACGCCGGATGAAAATAATATTCTCCCGGAGCTGACAGGAGAGACAACCGTTGAGGATCTTTTTGATCCCGAGATTGGTGAAACCAGCCTTGAAAAAAAGATTGCCATGGCCCTGGAGCTTGAGAAGATCGCCATGAGTGATGAAAGAATAACAAAAAGCTCAGGATCCTCATACGGCGAGAGTATTGCGGAAATAATCATCTCCAGCTCATCGGGATTCACGAAAAGCTACAGGGCTTCCGGATGCGCTCTCGGAGTGAGCGTGGTAGCCGAAAAGGGGGAACAGAAGAAGACAGGAGGAGACTACTGTTCACGCCGTTTCTTCAGCGATCTCCTACCACCGGACCAGATCGCTGTCAAGGCTTCGAGAAAGGCATGGGAGATGCTTGATCCCAGGATGGTAAAGACACAGAAAGCATCGGTTATATTTGATCCCGATGTGGCAGGATCCCTCCTTCGCGGTGTTATCTCCGCACTTAACGGCGAAAGGGTTCTTCAGGGAGCCAGCTTCCTTGCAAGCTCTATGGGCAGGCAGGTTGCCTCCTCTCTGCTGACCATCGTTGATGACGGTACCAGACCGAGGTCCCTGGGCTCTTCTCCTTTTGACGACGAGGGTGTGCCTACAATGAAACGGTCTCTCATTGAAAATGGTGTTGTTGCAGGGTTTCTCTATAACACCATTGCAGCCAAGAGAGCCGGCACGGTAAGCACAGGCAACGCCTCAAGAAGAGGATACGATTCATTGCCGGGCATTGGAACACATCATCTTTCGCTTGCGCCGGGATCGTACAGCAGGAGCGAGATTATTGCCGCAACCGACAGGGGCCTGCTTCTTAACGGGGTCACCGGGTACGGCATCGATTCTGTCAGCGGGAACTTCAGCGGCGGAGCCTCCGGCTTCTGGATCGAGAAGGGAACCATCCTCTATCCCGTTGAGGGACTGACAATAGCCGGCAGTGCCGACGCTATTCTCAACGGCATCGATATGATGGGTAATGACATTGATATGAACCGCTCTTTTGCCTCTCCCACATTCCGCATCAATGAGATGCAGATAGGCGGCAGATAACCTCAGCACGCTTTAAGCGCCGACGTAATATCAGGGTAGGCGAATATATAACCTTCCCTGGTAATATGCTCTGATGAGATACGGCTGCCGCTGGTAAGCACAACCGACATCTCACCCAGGATAAGCCTCAGCAGCCAGGCAGGTATGTGTGGAAGGAAGAGGGGCAGGCGTCGTTGACGTGCAATCTCCCTCATAAGCATATCATGGGTAACGTGACCGGGCGCAACTGCATTGTACGGCCCTGTCATGGTTTCGTCACTCACAGCCCTCATATAGATGCGGCACAGGTCATCGATATGTATCCATGGAAAATACTGGTTGCCTGGCCCCAGCCTTACTATCAGGCCAGCCCCTGACAGGGCCGTCAGTTTTGCAAGAGCTGACCCGTGCGGAGACAGAACCACCGAAGTCCGGACCTTCACCACCCTGACCCCCGCCCCGGCAAAGCTGTCTGCAGCTTCTTCCCACAGACGGCAAGTCTCTCCCAGGAAGTCGCCTGCAGGAGGGTCGCTCTCACTGTAGATGCGTTCTGACGTCACAGAGCCATATATGCCTGTTGCCGAAGCCGTAATGAACGCGGAGGGTATTATGCCTGCTGCGACTGTAGCCCTGAATATCATACGGGCTGTTGTTACCCTGCTTCCGGTTATCTCTCTTTTTCTTGCCCCGGTCCACCTCCCGGCGCCGATGTTTGCTCCGGCAAGGTGTATTATTGTGTCGCCCTGATGAAAAGCATCTCCGTCGCAATAACCTGTACGAGGATCCCACCGGAATGACCTGAAAGCACTGTTCTCCCGCGGTCTCCGGGACAGGTGCACAACCTCATTATTGTCCTGAAGAAGCAGTGAGCTCAGGTGCCTGCCGACAAGCCCGTTACCCCCGGTGACTACCACCCTTGGCATCTGTCAGGAGATCGATTCTATTATCTCAACTGCATCGGCGATGCATTTCTCACATACTTTCCCTGTCAGGTTCCTGGCAGATATCTGCATCTTACCCTCCGGAGTGTTCAGGTCTTCGCCAAGCAGCTCCGAACACTGGTCGGTTCCGTTCCTTTCGATAAACAGCCTGTTGAATTCCCGCACCTTGCCGTACACCCTTGTTTTATATTCACCATCAGGTATGCCGGGCTTTCCGCCTGACATACCAAACCACAGGTATGCTCCCGTAACAGCTCCGCAGGTCTGCTGCAACCTGCCCATGCCCCCGCCAAAAGCTGCGGCGGTCCCTGCTGCAGATTCACTCTCCCCTGCACATGCCATCAGCACAGCCTGTGCACAGTTGTAACCCTTATGAAACAGGCTGACAGCCTTTCTTGTTTTATTCATTAGCTTTTTCTTCAAAAATATTAAAAAAAATAAGGAGGGCAGGATTACCTTTTTGATATGATTTTGAAATATTCTACTTTTACCGCCTGCATTTAAATATTTTAATAAAGCATAAAAATGGTAAACCAGAAGAAAATCAAAGGAGTGATTGGTATCCTTACCGGCGGTGGTGATGTCCCGGGGCTTAACCCTGCAATCAGGGCTGTGACTATCAGGGCCAACAGGGAAGGGTACAAGGTGATAGGGCTTCGGAGAGGATGGGGCGGGATCATTGAGATCATCAGGGACCCCAAGGCAGACAACAGTAATTGTTTCCAGGTGCTTACCGACGACATCGTCAACAGGGCAGGAAGGACAGGCGGGACTTACCTGCACACCTCACGTACAAGGCCAAGTCATGTACCGAAGGCTTATGTCCCGGACCACCTTAAGGACACATATAAGGACGATATGAACGATCTCACCCCCGAGGTTATCAAAAACCTCGAATGGCTGGGGATCGATTATCTTATACCTATCGGCGGTGACGACACTCTCAGCTACGGCGTGCATCTTTACAAACAGGGAGTGAAAGTGGTTGCCATTCCCAAGACAATGGACAACGATGTCCCGGGCACTGATTATTGCATAGGGTTCAGTACCTGTGTGACCCGCACCATACAGATGACCAATACCCTCCGTACCTCGGCCGGATCACACGAACGAATCATGGTGCTTGAGGTGTTTGGCCGTTATGCCGGGTTCACGGCGATGCTTCCCACGATGGCAGGAGCAGCCAACAGGTGTGTCATCCCCGAGTACAAGTTCGATATCGAACAGCTGACAAAACTGCTGGTTGAAGACCGTAACACAAACCCGAGTCGTTATTCCATCGTTCTTGTCTCTGAAGGAGCTCTCTACAAAGGAGGTGAAATGGTCTTCCAGGATAGTGAGCGGGATGCTTATGGCCATGCCAAGCTGGGTGGCATCGGAGACCTTGTCTCTGCAGAGATGAAGGACCTTACCGCAAAATTCAACGGAGGCAAGACCATCAATATCATAAACCAGAAACTTGGTTATATGGTCAGGGGAGGCGATCCTGACGCCGTTGACTCAATAGTACCCATGGCTTTTGGAAACCTGGCCCTGGACCTTATCATGAAGGGAGTGCATGGCAGGGTGGTAGTGCTCAAAAACGGACGCTATGACAATGTACCCATCGATGTGGTCACCTCTTCAAAAAAGATCGTCAAAGTATCAGAATACTACAATACCGAAAGACTAAGGCCTTATTATTCAAACTTTGAAATGAAGCCTTTCTTCCTTATGGCGGCCGAGTATTGAAAAAGCATGCCGGGAATGATAAAACAGGTGATGCCGGGATATTCCAGGCATCACTTTTTTTATTTTTACAGCAAATTTCCGGGGAGTGAAACAGGGAACAGTCATAAAATCAACGGGCAGCCGTTATAAGGTGCTTGATGACGAAGGCATAACCTTTGAATGTGTCCTCAAAGGCCGGTTCAGGGTGAGCGGGGTGCGTACCACAAACCCCGTTGCCGTAGGAGACAGGGTCACATTCGACACGGATGAACTTGTGATAGTCGAACTGTCGCCGAGAAAAAACTATATCATACGTCGCTCTTCAAACCTCTCGAGAGAATCCCAGATCATTGCTGCGAACATAGACCAGGCATTCCTGGTCATCACCATAAGGATGCCTTCCACACCGGTAGAGTTTATTGACCGTTTTCTTGCCACTGCGGAGGCATACAGGATCCCTGCCTTCCTGGTCATAAACAAATCAGATCTTTATGATGATAAGGATAAAGACCTGGTTGTCAGAATAAAAGAGGTATATGAAAAAATAGGCTATGGTGTCTATATTGTCTCCGTGACGAAGAACGAAGGGATATCAGTTATTGAGTCGGCCCTGATGAATAAAATCACCCTTTTATCAGGAAATTCCGGTGTCGGTAAAAGTACCCTTCTCAACAGGCTTAACCCTGCCCTGTCACTCAGGACGGGCTCAATATCAGACTACCATGAGCAGGGAAAACATATAACCACCTTTCCTGAGATGCATCCTCTTCCCTCGGGCGGATTTGTCATTGACACACCCGGTATAAGGGGCTTCGGGGTGATTGACTTTGACAGGAACGAGATATACCACTTTTTCCCGGAGATCTTCAGGGTATCATCAGGATGCCGCTATCACAACTGCCTCCATCTGAATGAGCCTGACTGCGCAGTCCGCAGAGCCGTGGCCGAAGCTGAAATCGAACCCTGGCGTTACAAAAGCTACATAAGTATACTGCTGGAGGGCAATGAAAAGTACAGATAAACGTTATTTTTACGGCATGAAAGAGCCCGGCATAAAGAAAATAACTCTTGTAGCATATTCTGCTTTCCTCCTGCTGATAGTGGTCATGGCGCTTTTTTATTCAAGTCTCTACAGGAACCAGATAGAATATTCAAACAAGATTCTTGACAGGCAGGTCATGATCGCCGGTTCTGACATAGACAATACAAGCATGTACATCGTCAGTGATCTTACGGAAATAGATTTTTCTGATGATATCCCGGATTTCTTCACAAACCCGCTGGTCAATGAGCGCGCCAGGGAGAAGATGAAGCTCTACTATTCAAGGTATGAGGATATTGTTGTAGGGCTGATGCTTTTCAATACCGAAGGTGATGTATATACGCTTTTCAAGGATGAAGAGAGAAATTCCTGGCTCGACGGGTCATACCGTGCACAGACGGTGCCCCAGATATATACAACCGAGAAGCTCGAACCAGACAGGGATAAATATAAATTTTACCTGCCCGTCCTGAAGGATGGACAGATACTGGGAAATCTTGTGATCACCATTGACCTTAACCGGTTCTTCTCTAGGATTTTTACAAAATATGATCTCGAACAGTTTCAGTGGCAGTGGGTTGTAAATGATACGGGCGCTGTTGTCTTTGACAATAACGAGATGAGGGTAAGCTATAACAGGCTTGACAGGATAACCCTTGCGCTGGAAGATGGCAATTCCGGCAGGTTGACCCATATCATGAAGAATGACGCCAATACAAGTGAAATAATCTCTTCATTTTATCCCGTCAATCTTTTCGGAATTGATTATGGAATTGTCTTCTCAGCTCCTACTGACTTTTTCCAGAAGTATATAGTAAGAAACTCCATTATCCTCGGTATCCTTACTGTCCTGGTCATTCTTTTCATAATACTTAGTTTCAGATATTTTGCCAGGAAACAGGCCCGCCGGTTAAACACTACTTCTGAATCCGAGGAGAGTCTTCTGGCAGTTATTGACCAGATGCCTGTAGGTTTCATTATTTACAACGCCGGCAGGGAGATAATCAGGGCTAACAGTAAGGCTGCAGCCCTCTTCTCATATGGCAGTGAAGAAGAGATGGCTGGCAGGCTGATACCCGACCTCTCCCGGAATGACTACCTGGGTGATTTCCCTGAACGGTTCAGCCATGGGAGGGTTATTAAACTCCCGGGCAGGGACGGCGACAAGATCATTTTTCTTAACAGCGTTCCTGTAAGATACCTCGGGGAGGAAGTCACGATGGAGGTACTGATAGATGTCACCTCTCTTGAACTGGCCCGCCGGCAGGAAGCAGATGCAAACATAGCCAAGTCTGAGCTGCTGGCTCGCATGAGCTTTGAGATACGTACTCCTCTTAACGGTATCCTTGGGATGACCGAAATGCTTACCAGGGCAGATCTCCCGGAAGAATCAAAAGAGATAGCCAGGCTTCTCAGGCGGTCGGCCGACCTTCTCCTTAACATCATCAACGATATCTTCGACGTCTCAAAGATGGAGACCGGTAAGATGATACTTGATGAGATTCCGTTCCGGCTCAGGGAAGAGGTGGCATATTGTCTCAACCTTGTCAGGCGGGAGAATCCGGAAGCGCTTGTCAATTTCGTTTCGCAGGTTGACCAGTCTGTCCCCGAAAACCTCATTGGCGATCCGTACAGGCTGAGACAGGTGATAACCAACCTGCTGAACAACTCTCTTGCCGGGACACAGAGCGGTGACATTAAACTGGGATGCAGGGTCATGAGATCCGAGGGGAATCAGTTTACACTGGAGTTTACAATTTCAGATACCGGTAATAACTACACCAGGGCAGAGATAAAGAAACTGTTTGGCGACTATATAGCAAACCTGACTGAGCGGTCCGAATGGTCTGAGGATCTGAAGCTTGGGCCTATCCTGGCAAGGCAGCTGACCGAGCTTATGGGAGGCAGCCTGACTGCGGAGAGCCCGGCGGGGGTGGATGCCTCCGGGCAGGAGAAGGGACTTAAGGTGATATTCACTATTAAGGTACACCTGAATGAAAAGATAACCAAGCATCTTGATCTTGACAATTACCACGATGCCATGGACATCCGTACTCTTGCAATAACGGGTACGAATGGCCGCGATGATGACTTCCTGAGCATTATGCACCGTATCGGGCTGCCTGTTTCGGTTACCAGTTTCCAGAAGCATACTATCTCGCAGATAAAGACCAGCCTCGCCAGTGAACGGGGACGATATATCCTTCTTGTCATCTTTGACGAGCCTGACACTGACGGCTTCCAGGCTGCAAAGGCACTGATGGATGCAGGTCTGACAAGCGAGCATATCGTGCTTATGTTTACCTCAAGAGACCCGAAGGGACACTATGCCAGGTGTGTGGATCTGGGCATAGACCATCTCCTTGTGAAACCTTTTGCCGTGGAGGATCTGCTTAATGTTCTCAAGGACCATTTCCCTGCATTCAGGGGTCCGTCAGCAAGACTCAGCGGTAACAAGGCAGACCTGCCGGATATTCTTGTGGTTGACGACAATTATCTTAACAGAAAAGTGGTGGGCTCCCTTCTTAAGGTGTTGGGTGTGAAGGCGGAATTTGCATCAGGCGGTGCCGAAGCAATAGATATGGCAAGGGAAAAATCATATGACCTGATACTCATGGACCTCATCATGCCCGAGATAGACGGATTTGAAGCAGCACGCACCATAATCGGATTTGACAGGAATACCCAGATAATAGCCCTTTCAGCGGATACGATGCCTGAGACACGCCAGAAGGCAGAAAAAACAGGCATGAAAGAGCTTCTCTCAAAACCTGTGACCGTGGAAGAGCTTAGAAGGGTGATAGACAGGTATCACAAGGAGAATTAACAGATGGCCCTGACGTTAAACAGACTTCCTGCCAGCGAATTCCTCGGGCTCAGGGATACTCTTCCCGTTGTGGATGCCAGATCACCGGGAGAGTACGAACATGGCCATATTCCGAAAGCAGTCAATATTCCTCTCTTTACTGACAGCCAGAGGGCGGAGGTTGGCACCCTGTATAAAAAAGAGGGTAACACCAGGGCTGTTATCCGTGGTATCGACCTGGCAGCTCCTTTCATGTCGGAAAAACTCGTCAGGGCACTGGAACTGGCTGCCGGAAAGCAATTGCTTGTGTACTGCTGGCGGGGAGGCATGAGGTCTGAGACCATGGCATGGCTCTTTTCCACGGGTGGAATTACCCCTTTCATTCTTAATGGCGGCTATAAGTCATACAGGAACCATATCCTTGAAGAGCTTGGCAGGAAGAGGAAATACATCATCCTGGGAGGGCTTACGGGCAGCGGCAAAACAGAGATATTAAATCACCTGATGCATGAGGGAAGACAGGTCACTGACCTCGAATCCCTGGCTTCACACAAGGGATCTGCCTTTGGGGCCCTTGGACAACCACCACAGCCCTCTTCGGAACACTTTGCCAACCTGCTTTATGATGACCTTACCTCCAGGGATGATGATGCCGTTACATGGCTTGAAGATGAAAGCCGTAACATAGGAACGGTTTTTATGCCTGACAACTTTTATGAACAGATGCAGGCAGCTCCGGTAATAGCTCTTATGATGAGTATAGAGACCCGGATGCCGAGATTGATCAAGGAATATACAGCCTTTCCTGTTGAAAAGATAATAGCCTCGGTGATGAGGATCTCAAAAAGGCTGGGGGGAGACAGGACGCGTGAGGCTATTGAAGCACTGAAGAGAGGTGATTACGGGACTGCGATAAGGATCACCCTGGAATACTATGACAAGTCATATAATTACGGTCTTTCAAAACGGCCGCCAGGGCAGGTGATATTTATCAATACAGACACTGATGACGTGGCTGTCAATGCGGCCCTGGTTGCCGCGGCAGCAGACCCGGCAGGTTGATGTCAGGGTTTGGCCTGCGTTGAGACCTCAATAAGCCTGAATACCTTGTCAGACCGTCGCACAGGTCCGGATATCTTTACAGAGCAGAGTTCTCCCTTTGCCACGCCCTCAGCCTCATTCTCTGCAGCGTCTCTCAGCCCGGCAACGGTAAATTCCACCGTTCCTGTTGTGGGGCCTGAAAAGATCAGCTGATCACCTGTTTTCAGGGCGCCCGTCTCAAGTTTTATCTCAGCCACCCCGATCCTGCTGAAATAGTTTGTCACCCTTCCCAGGTATATTTTTCTCTTTGTGGCAGCAGAGCCGTACGTGGTGGTCCACTCACCCAGCCTCTGGCCAAGATAGTATCCGTCCCAGAACCCCCTGTTGAATACGGTCCTGAGGCGATTCATCCATTCTTCCGTCTTTTCACTGCCGAATGTTCCGTCGGCCACGGCGGCAGCTGCTTCCCCGTAGCATTGAGTGACTGTCTTGACATACTCTGCAGACCGTGCCCTGCCCTCAATCTTCAAAACACGTGCGCCGGAGTCAATTATCTGGTCGAGAAACCTGATGGTGCACAGGTCCTTTGGCGACATAATGTACTGGTTGTCAATATCAAGTTCATAACCCGTCTCCCTGTCTGTCACAGTATAACCTCTCCTGCAGGTCTGGTAACAATTACCCCTGTTTGCCGAGGCATTGTACTCATGGAGACTAAGGTAGCATTTGCCGGATATGGCCATGCACAGGGCGCCATGAACAAACATCTCAAGCCTTATCAGCTCCCCGCCGGGACCGCGTATGTCATCCTTAATGATGGTGTCATAAATCTTTTTTACCTGCTTCAGATCAAGTTCCCTCGAGAGTACCGCCACATCGGCCCATTGCGAGTAAAACCTCAGAGATTCTGCATTTGAAATATTGAGCTGGGTGGAGAGGTGTATCTCTATTCCGGACTCTTTTGCTGCGGTGATGGCTGCCTGGTCAGTTGCTATGACTGCCGAGATCCCTGCCTTCGCTGCGGCAGATACTATCTCTCTCATCTCGCTTATCTCCTCGTCATAGACAACGATGTTCAATGTCAGGTAGCTTTTGAGCCCGTTCTCCATGCACAGTGATGCAATGGCAGGCAGGTCGGCGGTGGTGAAGTTGTCCGAAGAACGGGCCCGCATGTTCAGTTTTTCAACACCGAAATAGACAGAATCGGCACCGCCCTGTATCGCGGCACGAAGCGACTCCCACGAGCCTGCCGGGGCCATTATCTCTATGTCGCTTCTTTTCATTTCTTACTGTAAGTGGAATATTACTTTTTCAGTATGATGCGCATACAGCTTCCGTGTCCGGGCTCCGAGTGCATGACGAATATCTTCCCTTTATGGTATTCTTCAACTATTCTTTTCGAGAGAGACAAACCCAGCCCCCAGCCACGTTCCCTGGTAGTATAACCCGGCTTGAAGATTGTCTTAAAGTCTTTCCTCGGTATACCCTTCCCGTTATCTTCCACGTCTATAAATGCTTCGGCGGATGATTCTGAGAGTCTGACAGTTATCATTCCGCTTCCCTTCATTGCATCAGCTGAGTTTTTCACCAGGTTCTCGATGACCCATCCAAGAAGCACGGGGTTACATGAGACAGCCGAGCAGCCTGTTGTCTCATTGATTACCCTGAGCTCTATTGTAGATGCTATCCTCTTTCTCAGATACCCGGCTGTCGTTTCGGCCAGGGCCGGCAGATCGTCAGGCTGCAGCCTTGGCTTTGAGCCTATGAGAGAGAATCTCTCGGCAACCCGGCTCAGTCGTTCCACATCCGCCGGCAGTTCTTCTGCAATATCGGTACCAGGATACCTGCTGCTGATTATCTCGCTCCATGCTGAGAGTGATGATGTCGGTGTGCCCAGCTGGTGAGCCGTTTCCCTCGAGAGCCCCACCCATACCTGGTTCTGTTCTGCCATCCGGGAGGCACTGAAGGCCACATAGGCTACCACAATGAACAGAAGCATCACCGCCAGCTGTACATACGGATATATCCTCAGCTGCCGGAGGATGGTGCTTTCCCTGTAGTAGAGGTAGTTGAATATCCCATTGGGTAGCTCCACCGTGATAGGGTCATTCCATTTCTCCATGCGCTTGAGTTCACGTACCAGGGCCGTAGTGTCTGATGATATAGTGGGCGGCAGGTTCCGGTGAGAGATAATATTGTCTTCCTGGTCGATGAGTATGACGGGAACGGTGGTATTGTCCTCAATGATGCTGAAGAGAAACTCAAAGTCATCTGAGGTGACAAGCCTCCTGGTGGCTTCAGCCCACTGCTCAGCCTTCTTGCGTTCCTCTTCCTTGAGCCTGTCAACAAGAGCATGAGTGTAAAACAGTGATCCGAGACCTATGAAAACTGCAAATATGAACAGCAGTATCTTCCAGAGCAGTCTTTTGCGGTAGATATTCATGGGCTATTTTTTCTTTTTGAGGATGATACGGAAAGGACTCTCCTTCACCTCGTCCTGTTTGTTTTCCGGTAGAGGCACCTGCTCCTTGCCCTCCTCCCAGGTGACTGTGAATTTAGGCTTGTTCTCTGCCGGCCTGACCCTTGTGGTATCTGCCCTGTACCACCCGTATTCCTCGTTCAGAATCCCCTTCAGGGTCTGCTTTTCAATAGCTATATCGGTTTTTATGTTGTCCTGGGCCTGCCCGAAATCATATTTAACATCCGTTTTTCCATTGGCACATACTATTTTGAGCGGCACGGTGGCTTTCCCGGAGCCGTCTACCTCTACCTGCCCGAACTGGCTTACCCCCCTGTTTTTTTCTCTGGCCTTCCGGCTGAGAACCTCGGAGAGAAGAAGACGTACATGATATGAATAGTCGCCGCCTAGACCATGTGTTCCGTATACTGTGAAATTTACCGCAGACGAGTTGATCAGCATTTTTGGGACAGAAACAGTTTCACCTTTGATAAACAGGTCGTTCTCCAACCTTGAGAAGCTGATGTTGTTAAGCTCGTCGAGGTCAAGATATGAAGAGAGGATTTCAACCGGGGCAAAGCTTACCAGCTTGCCGTCATTAATTATCAGGTGTGCTTCGGCAACCATTGCTCTCCTGTCGATCTTTAAGCTGTCGTCAAGAGGGGAGAGAAGAGTCATGCTGCCTGTCATGCTGCCATGAAGGTTGTCACTATCGATGAAATCCTGGCCGAAATTATGGAAGTCTTTAAATGCCCTGTTAATATCTATGCCAGTGACATCAAGTGTTGCCCTTGTAATAAACCCCGTCTCCTTCTGTTTCCCAATCATAAACTCACCAGCCAGAAGGCCGTCAAGTCCTTTGGCAGCGATATTCCTGAAGGTGATAACATATGGCTTATAGTCGAGGGTGCTGCTGAAATCAGATGCCCTGAAATCGTTGAATATAAGACTGTCTATTGTCACATTCACTTCTGCAGTGACATCAGAAGGGAAAAGGTTCAATATGTGATTGCCCTCCTTCAGGGTGTCATTCCTGTTGCCCGTGAAAGCCGATGTGACAAACCTGTCAGCTTTTACATCTCCTGATATATCAAGTATCTCCGGCTTTCCTGCAGCCCATGGGGTAAAGTTCCTCATTACCGTGTTCAGCGTAAAATGCTGGCCACCGTAAGTGAATGAAAGACTGTCCGCTATAATGTCATTACTTATTTTCAGCGATCCGTTTACGTCTGACACCACAAAGCCATTTCCGGCTACCGAAATGCCGAACTCCCTGAAAATAAATGAAATATCCGGTTTAAGCATTGGCAATGCCGATGCAAACTTCATATCCTCAGGCAGCGTGCCTGATAATCGGATACTGCCTGACACTGACCCGGTCTGATCATGAATATTACCGGGGGTCATGATCCTTCCAAGGTCATCAAAGTCGATATCACCGTCAAGGGCGAGGGTGATATGCGGCCTGACCAGGTTATTAAGCATGAATGAGCCTTTAATTGATGCAGAGCCATAGGTGGCATTAAGATTGTCGACGGTGCAGCTGAAGGTCTCGGCCGAGTTTAGTTCCCCGTTGGTAAGTCCGCCCCTGAACCCGAGATTGTTAACCCTGAACCCGCTGCCCTGATGACTCATCTTTCCACCGGAAAGATCATAGGAGAGATCTATGTGCGGTTTACCTGCCCTGCCATATGCCCCGGTAATATCGCACCTGACATCTGTGATGCCGGTGGGAGTTAAGTTTCCTGTCACCGATCTCCATCTTTCAGGGAGAAGGGAGATAACAGAAGCGATGTTTATCTTTTTCCCTTCAATTGCCAGGTTGAGGGATGATGATGAATAATTGATATTCCCGTCGACATCAAATTTCAGATCTGCTATCTGCAGAGAACCCTTTGCCACAGAGAGCGAGCTGGCGGATTTCCGTAGCCTGACCTCTGCATTTACGGGTATTGCCCTGAAAGTCAAGTTGTTAATATTAACAGAGTCAATTGCGGCACTTACTGTGGTATTCAGGTATATACCGGTGCTGAATATCTCACCACCGAGGGATGCCTGGCTGATATTCCCCGATATCCGTAATCCGGAGCTTCTGTCATGCCAGACGGTTTTAACATTAACAGCGCTGATGTTTCTGAGCCTGACATTCCGGCCACCGCCCCCGGTCTTCCTGAAGACCTCGTAGTTGATATCGCCTCTTCTGTCGGTCAGCAGTGTCACCTCTCCGTCTCTCGCTGTAATGGACCGCACGGCCACCGTTCCTGTCAGCAATGAGGGAAGCGATACGGCAAGGGAGAGTGAGGAGGCATACATCAGGGTGTCTGTGGTCTCTCTCCCGAATTGTGTTTTGTCATAAAAGGGAGACGGCTCAAGAAGAAGATTGCTGAACCTGACAGTGATATTGGGGAAGGATTCAAAAACGGACACTCTCATATTCCCGTAGGAAATACGGGTGTTGATGCTTTCATTTACCTTTTTTATAAGAGCGGTGGTGATCTTCTCCTGCCTGGCAGATGCATAAACCGTAAGCAAAATTATTGCTGCCAGCAGTATGCTGCCTGTGAACAGAATGATTTTCCCTGCCTGTCTCATAATCATGGCCGGATAAGACCCTTACCTCTTCTTTTTGCCGAGCAGGAAAGAGAGATCACTTCCCGGAGCGACCTCCAGAGGTTCGTTACCGTACCTGAAGATTCGGGCGTTTCTCGGTCCTGTCAGTGAAAGTTTCCCTCCTTCGAGATGGAACATTGTTCCCTCCCGGAGCCCTGCAACAAAGACATCCCTGTTTACCTCTATGAACTCCTCTATTCTCTGTTCACGGGTCTCTCCGGCATGGCCTGCCGGGTTGGCATCGAGATAATGAGGATTTATCTGGAAAGGGATGAGCCCGAAGGCCCTGAATGAGGAGGGAGCCGTAACGGGCATGTCATTGGTAGTCATTATTGTAGGAGAGGCAACATTAGAGCCTGCACTCCATCCGATATAAGGAGTACCACCCAGGACCTTTTTTCTGATGGGAGCAATCAGCTTTTTATCTCTGAGGCACTTGAGCAACATCCATGTGTTACCGCCACCGACAACAATTGCCGGAGCCTCCAGGATGGCCGCGACAGGATCGCCGAAGTGATGGATTGAAACAACATCATGCCCCACTTCGCTGAACCGTGTCCTTACCTTTTCTTCATATTCATCATAGGAGAATGTCACAGCAGCATACGGGATAAAAAGAGCCCTGACCCTGTTGGTGCCGAGGAAATTACGGATATTGTTCTTCGGGTAGTCAAGGTATGCCTCTCCGGCGTTGGTCGAATTACTGATAAGAAGAAGTCTCATTTTATTTCTGTTTCATGGTTTGTCATCTAACACTCTGCCATCCTGATCTGTCGGCTCAAAGATAAATAAAAAAGAGAGGGTATTTATTTGAAATACCCTCTCTGTTGGTGACCTGAACTCTGTACTTGTCAGTCGTTGAAGGTCAGAGCCACACCAACCTCAAACGGATAAAGTTCAGGACCTTTCCCTTTTTCGAACATCTGTGACAGATAACATGTTCCGTACACCTGCACCATCTCATATCCTGCCCTGGCCGTGACACCCCATCTCAGGACGTTAAGATTAAAATCACTACGGTTTTTATCTTTCTGTTTTCCGTCGTCATAATATACAACCTTGGTATGTGACCCTAGTTTTACGGCTCCGATTACTCCGGCTCCCAGGTTTATTGTATTACTGTAGGAGACAGGTATCTGTGCTTCTAGTATCACAGGAAGGACTCCGTAGACCGTTGCCAGCTTGCTTTTATCGTACTGGATGCCCTCCGGCGGATATACAGGAGTTACTATGCCTCCGCCATCCACGGCTATTGAGTTGTTGCCTTCAAAACGGTAATTGTTAAAATTCAGGCCCAGGGCGGTCACCAGGCCGAAATGACGCGAAATCCCAAGATTCACTGCCGGCATGATAAAATTGAAACTGGTTGATTTTGCCGTGTTAAGGTCAAGATAACCATCAACCGGGTAACTGTTCTGGCCCCACTTATCTGTCGAATAATTATTATAACCGAATTCAAAACCGCCGAGGTGTCCCTTGAAACGCCTTCCCGGGGACTTCGTTTTGTTCGTCTCCTCACAATTCTCAAACACGATTTTGGTATCAGGATCCTCGGATATGATCTTTACGGCTTTATTCCCGATTCTGATCACGGTTTCATCACCGGTATCTTCAAGATCAATGATCTCTTCGGCTTCTGACATCTCAGGGTCAGGATCTTCGATCTCAGTCATTATTGCAATCTCCTCCTCCAATACGGCAGTATCAGGAAGTGTGGCTGTTTCAGCCTGCTGTTCAAGTTTTTCAAGTTGATTGAGTTTTTCTTCCTTTTCTTTTTCCTGGGCCTGTGCAGGAATTACTAGAGCAAGGATAACAGTAAGAGTCAGTAATATTCTTTTCATGGCAAATACTTGTTTGTTGTTTATTACCCGGACGATCAGGGATGGCAAAAAGTTACAGTCAGCGTGAAGATTTATTCACAGGGGCTGAAAATGAAAGAAGGGAGGAATTGAAATTAACCGATAAGGGTTCACCTGCCGCATCGCTTACCTTCCGCAGCTCCATATCCCATCCGAGAACGGTATTGAGACCATTGACGCATGCATTAGCCACGCTGTATCCGTTGACCTTCTTCTCATCTTTTGTCACGGCTTTTGCCAGGAAGACAATGCCCTTTGCTATCCAGTTTGTCTCATCTTCCTGAACAGCCTGGTTACGGATGTTGTTAAGCCTTGTCGCGGCAAGTTCCCGCGCAGGCAGTTCGGCAATCAGGCCCGGGCCTGCCGCCCTCTGTATGAGATCTATAGGGACGGCGCGCGGTGTTTCCGTCGCTGCAATGACCGGCTGGTGATCCGCTTTCCCAATATCCGGGTCCGGGTCTGTAATGACTTCTGATACGGCCATCCTGCGCTCCATGGTAATAGGTGAAGCAGCCGGGACAGTAAGTTCTGTCATCACAGCCACCTCATGCAAGCTGACAGGCAGCCTGCCTGCCGTATTGCGTATGGCAGCAGGTCCCGCAAGGATAAAGGCAACCAGTACAGCCGCAGCGGCAAGGACGGGGATTATACTGCGTCTCAGGGTCAAATTGACCGCCGAATGTCTCAGGGCTTTTTTGCTGCCATTCCATGTGTCGTTACAGGGGATGAGCCGTATGTTCCTGAAGCTTTCTGCCCGCGCCTTTCTTGACGGTGAAGAGGTAAATATCTGATCCAGTTCTTCAAGTGCATTGTTATCAAGAGCGTCTTCCACCCAGGCGGCAGCGAGAAGGTCAAACTGTTCATCGGAAAGATCTTCCGGCCTCCGCAGCAGTTTTTCCTGTAAAGGAAGCCTGTCACCCAACGGTGTCAGGCGGGGCGAATCATCTGTTTCTCTCATTGCCATACCGATATCTTTTCGAGGTAATTTCTCAGAGACACCCTTCCCCTGAATATATACGTTTTGACCTGCGCTTCCGTCAGGCCGGCAATGTCAGCTATCTCGCGATAGCTGTATCCTTCATAATCACGTAGCAGAATAACAGACCTCTGAACCGGGGGAAGCATCGCCAGGGCCCTGTGCAACACCTCGTTCAGGTCATTGCTCCGCTCATCGGCAAAAAGAGAACTGTCATCATAATACTCAACGTCAACAAGCCTCGAGTCCTTTCTGATCACATCAATCATCCTGTTGTAGGCAGATGTGAAAAGCCATGACCTTACCGCTGAATATTCGATCTCGGTGACGCACCGCCAGAGCTTCTCATAAGTATCCTGTACAATATCGTCAGCACGATGACTGTCCTTTATGCTCCGGTAAATAAACCGGTACACGTGGTCACCAAACTCTTTTACAGCGTTATTATACTCCTTTACGGTCATCCTGTCAATGCACTGACATTACAAAGACGATCATTACGGGCAATATGTTACAAGGGGAGAAAAAAAAGAGACATTTAATGCAATGTCTCTTCATTCCCGGAGCGGGGATATTAATTTTTCTGGTATACTCTTACCCAGTCGATCTCCATCGAGGTAATGCCACCGACACTCTTGTCGACACCGCCGGCAAAACTGATATACATAGGTTCCTGCGGCACACCGGATGTCTGTCTCATCACCTCTGTGCCGTTTATCTTCCAGATAAGGCTCTCCGGAGTCCATTCAAGGGTATAAATATAAAAATCGGAGAGGTACTTTGATCCTATGCTTTTCTTAATATGATTACCCTGGGAGGAGAAAAGGTCAAACCATACCTTGCCGTTTCCGGATCTGCAAATGTCAACATGCGGGGTCATACGGTCACCCGTAAGCCAGAATGCATTCCTTACACGCGGGTCTGTAAGCTTGACCTTGGCGGTGAAGATACCGTACTTCTGCCTGAAAGAGGCTCCTGTATTTATAATGCCGGAGGTGTAGGCAAATTCCCTGGTATAAAACCCCTTTGTCGCATCCCATACCTTTCCGGTGATCTTCTGCGGCTTTGTGATTATACGGAGAACACTGTGACGCATCTCGAAATTTTCAGCGGGGGTATAGCACTGCAGATCGGTGGCTATACTGTAACTGTCATGCAGCAGTTTGTCTCCCCAGTAATACCTGTTGAGCCATCTGGCATTGTCGGGAACAGTACCTTCGAATTCGTCGCTGAAAGTGAGCTTCCGCTCCTTCAGGATATCGAATTTGTTCGAATCCTTTACACTGAAATACCATTTGATGTCTGCAGAGTTCTTAAGCTCCTCGTATTCTTTCAGTTCCCTGAACATCTCCGTCTTCTCAAAGCGGTGCTTGTCAAGCAAATACTCTTTCTTTTCAGTAAATTCCTTTGTTTTCAGAAGCTCCTCAAGCTCGGCCAGCCTTTTGAGCCGGGCAGAATCTTTTACCTGAACGAAATTATTATACTCCTTTGACTGCCTGAATTTATAGTAGGAAACGACATCGGCGGCCTTGCTTTTGGTTTTGTAGTCCAGCATCTTCCTGTATTCGGGAGTATCTTTGAATTTCACCGGCTTCATATTCTTCCTGAGGAGGAACGCCGATGAGGTAACCAGGGTCTTCAGTTCTTCAAACCTTTTAACTTTATCGGGATTAAGATTTTTCTTCACCTCCCTGTCGCCTTTCAACTTTTTGTATTCAAGCCACTGTCCATACTCTTCGGTATCCCGGAAGGTCTCCGGTTTCATTTTTTGTTTCTGAATGAATTCCGGCGATTGAATATAAAGCTTCAGATCTTCAATCTCCTTTATCTTTTCAGATCCGTCAAGAGCAAGGAAATTCTTAAGCAATGTGCTGCCTTCGGTTTTGAAATACAGGACAATATCCCTGGCTTTCTTCAGACTAAGGCACTCTGTCTCCCTGGCATGTTCCTCGGAACCTTTATATGTGAGTGATTCAATCTCCTTTCTCTTCTGCCTGAAACTTGCTGAATTGACGCTTTCATTGAGCACATTGTATCTCGACAGCGTTTCGGACCCGGTGAAGGAGATCAGTTTTTCATATTCGGCAATCAAAGCCTTTTCTTCCTGTTCCAGTTTAGAGGTTGAGGGGATCATCCCCAGCATCAGCTTTAAGGTTGACATTGCAGATTACTTTTTTGTAAAGTCGGTTAAAGTTAAAAATCTTTCAAACATGTTTGTCAGGTTCAGCCAATTATTTGTTACTTAGGGGATAACAAACGAAATGAACCGATTTTGACAAAAGGTTTATTTTCAACAGAATAAAAACGGATGAAAAAGCTCATTATTGTTACCTGCATGATTATACTGGCATCCTGCAGCACTGTAAAACAGAAGAGCCAGCAGCAGGAGGTGGAGAGCCAGGACAAATTATTGCTGGCTACCCTGTGGTACCAGAAGTCGGCCGAGATGAGGGCTATATATTACCAGTGCTTCAGGAATGCCGAGACAGCTCTTACCGCAAACCTTGCCCGGGAAGGAATAACAAAACCGGCAGCTGTTGTGCTTGATATTGATGAAACAGTACTTGATAACAGTCCGTTCCAGGGCTGGCAGGTGATTGAAAACAAAGCCTTTAACTATACAGATTGGTCGCGCTGGGTTGAACTGGCAAGGGCTGAACCACTGCCTGGAGCCGTGGAATTTACCAGGTATGCCGATTCCCTTGGTGTGGAGGTATTCTATGTTTCGAACCGCACCGTGGCAGAGATGGGCCCTACCATAAGAAACCTTGCCGGGATGGGATTCGCCGATGCCGACAGTACTCATATGCTTTTCAAAACAAACACTTCTTCAAAGATTGAAAGGCGGGCACTGATCGAAGAAAATTATGAGATAATGTTGCTGGTAGGGGATAATCTTGCCGACCATAGCGGCACTTGGGAGAAAAGGACGGATGATAATGGTATTCCGGCTGTTGATGCTGACAGGGATATGTTCGGCACAAGGTATATAGTTCTTCCCAATCCCATGTACGGCAACTGGCTCAATGAGCTGCTTAAGCATTCAGAGGGCGGTTCCTCACGTGAGAAGCTGGTAAGGCTGCTTGAGACGTTTTAGGATTTTGCACCCTGTCTGCACACCGGTCAGGCATCTGACCCGTAAGATATAGTCCGGGAAAGCAGGGGTCAGGCTTCAGGCCACCCCTTCCCGTTCAGTATCCCGGCTGAATGCCTGTCCGTAATTTTTACACTGCCGTTCTCTTTTCCTCCGGCAGTGTACTTCCTCTTTATGCCTTATATCACACTTTCGGATTCCTTACCCTCGGTTGCCTGATGTATGAAGAATTCCTCCTGTTTTTCACTGACCCGGACTGAACTCTCCCCGTAAAAACTATAAATATAGTCGAACATATTAAAAAAAACTTGCACGTCTATAAATATAGTCATATATTTGTTGTGAAGGATTGAATAAGGTGTGATGTCCGGTGCCGGACATTGCCGTGATATTAATTAAAACCGAATAAGATGCAACTGACAAAGGCAGAGGAGCAGGTGATGCAGATTTTGTGGGATCTTGGAGAAGGAGTGGTTAAGGATATCCGTGCCGGATTTGATGATCCGAAGCCTGCAAGAAATACCATAGCAACGGTGTTGAAGGTTCTTGAAAAGAAGGGATATGTTGGTCATAAGGCTTACGCAAATGTCTTCTTATATTACCCGGTTATCACGAAAAATGAATATTCAAAGCATCAGCTATTTGGCCTGCTTGAGGATTACTTCAATAACTCCTTTCCGGCGATGACGTCATTCTTTGCCAGGGAGAAGAAACTTTCAATCAAGGAACTTGATAAGATTCTTGAGGATGCCAGGCGGGAGCTGAAAGAAAAAAACAGTGAAAACTAATGGAACAGTTTGCATTTTATCTTCTGAAATCGGCTATATGGCTCATAGGCTTTGGCCTGGTATATCTTGGTTTCCTCCGGAAAGAGAGATTTTTCAGGCTTAAAAGGTTGTACCTGGTGATGGGATTACTGCTTTCGCTGGCTCTTCCCCTGGTCACATTTCATTACAGGGCGGAGGTTCCGGCAACAGAGGCCGCGTTTGCTTCAGTTACTGCAATTCCGGCCGGCAGCGTTGTTACGGAGACTCCTCCGCCGGAGAACAGGCAGGTCGGATTCACCGGGATTGTTACATGGCTGTATATTGCCGGTATAGTATTTTTTATGTTGCGTTCAGCCAGGCACATCTGGTCTTATTTCAGGGAGATAAGAGGATCGGGTGTTGATAAACACGGCAAGGCACTGCTTGTAAGAACCGAAAAATATATCTCTTCCTTTTCTTTCTTCAATTACATATTTATCAATCCTTCACTGAGTGAGAAGGAGGAGAGAGAGATCCTGAACCATGAGTTGGTGCACCTTAAACAGAAACACTGGTTCGATCTCCTGCTTGTTGAACTGTTTAGCCTTATACAGTGGATGAACCCGTTTGTATGGATCTATTCCGGACTGGTCAGGCAGAATCACGAGAACCTGGCAGATGAGGAGGCATTGCTGGCCTCATCCGACCCGGCAAACTACAGGGCGGCACTTCTTAACCAGGTCTTCAGCGCCAGGTTGATATGCCTCTCAAATTCGTTCAACTTTTCGTTTAATCTAAACCGCTTTGAAATGATGAAAAAAATAGATGTTTCCCCATACAGGAAATTAAAAACACTACTGGTACTCCCGGTATTTGCAATTGTGTTCTATGCCTTTTCAACGCCGGAGTATACCTATTCAGAATCCGGTGCTCCGGAGGAAATAACCCTGCCCCGGCCTTCTGCCATAACCCAGAACCTTGTCAAAGGTGTGGTTTACAGGGAAGACGGCACCCCTTTTCCCGGGGTCAGTGTCAATGTGTCAGGGTCATCCCTTACTGTTATCACTGATGCTTCGGGCCGGTTTGAGTTCAAAGGCATTGACGGGAGTGCAATACTTGTTTTTACTCACAAGGGCTATCGTTACCTGCCCTTGAATCCATTGACAGACAAAGAGATGACTGTAAAAATGGTCCCTGAACCGGATTCCCCTGACCAGGCTATGGTCAGTAGAGACGTGTCAGGCAATCAACAACCGGCACCTATTGTTGTTGTCGACGGTGTTATATCCGATCAGACAGCTACCGCGGCCATTGAAAAAATGGGAGACAGTTTTGCTCTCGTTAAATCTCTTCGCGGGAAAGAAGCCACAGATAAGTACGGCGAGAAAGGTGCTGACGGTGCGATAGAACTATACTCCAGGAAGAAGGCTGCGGAGATGGGCCTCAGTGCTCCCCTTCGCAGGAGGAGTGCCGATGATTTCCCGACTTTCGATGGAAAGGCTCCCGGTTCATTTGGTGACTGGGTAATCATCCGCACAAAATACCCTCCTGAAGCTGTCGCTGCCGGAATCGAGGGCCGGGCCAGTGTCAGGTATACCATTGAGACGGACGGGACAGTCAGTAATGTCAAACCTTTCCCGGGCTCCAACCCTCTCCTGGGAAACGCTATTGCCGAAGTGATCAAAACATCGCCACGATGGACACCTCCGAAAAATCCGGCAATGAATGAACCTTATACTTCCGAGATCAATGCTGAATTCTCATTGCCTGACAAGATCCGGACCGAGGAAGTATTTGTGGTTGTTGAAACGATGCCTCAGTTTCCCGGAGGAGATAAGGCCCTGTTTGAAAATATTTATGAAAATGTGAAATATCCGCCTGAGGCCAAAGAGCAGGGCATCCAGGGCAAAGTAATACTGAGATTCATGGTTACAGCCCGGGGTGACATTGATGCCATCTCTGTTGTCAGGGGGGTTCACCCGTTACTCGATGCTGAGGCAGTAAGAGTGATGGGCAGCCTGCCGCGCTGGATACCGGGGACGCAGGGAGGCCAGCCGGTCAACGTCTGGTATTCAGTCCCGATCGCTTTTACCCTCTCTTCAGGAGATAAAAAGCAGGAATAGCCTGCCCGGAACCGAAAATCCATAATGCCGGCCTTGCCCTCCCCTTATTCCACTGAGAGGAGAGCAGGGCCGGTTTATCTGTTGCAGACGAAGGAACAACCGGCCTCTTGTTCCAGGCCTGGCTGTACCGGATCCATGGTCACACAACCTGTGTCAAAAAAATATGCCGTTAATACTTGCATTTTCAAAAATCACATTTTATCTTTGACCGACCGTTCAATCAAAACTCCTGTTTTAACAAATACCTTTTGACTGAGCTGTAATTCAAAGAAAAGAGAATATGTCGCCGAGAACACCAAGCCAGTTTGAGGAGATGAGGGAAGAAAAGAAGAATCTCATCATGGATGTGGCTCTTGAACATTTTTCGAACATAGGGTTCCATCCAACAACCATCACGCACATAGCAAGGCACGCCGGTATCTCCAAGGGCCTCATGTACAACTATTTCAAGAGCAAGGAGGACCTCCTGGCATCGATTATTAACAGGTCTATCGCTGATATCTACACATATTTCAACCCTGATCATGACAGTCATCTTACTCCTGATGAATTTGAGCTGTTCATAAGGAAGATCTTCCATGTTCTTCATGAAAAGAGACAATTCTGGAAGCTTCTGTACAGGATCATGTTGCAACCCGGTGTATATGAAAAGGTATTCAGCGAGGAAAACATGAACATATCGGTATCGGGAGTTCCTCTCAGGGAGTTCTCCGAGAATATGGCTGTATTACTTACAGATTATTTTGAAAGAAAAAAGGAGAGGGCAGGTCCTGATTATGATCCCCGGGTTGAACTTCTGATGTTTTCCAACGCGGTTAAGGGCTTTGCTATGACATCGGTCTTTTCTGCCGAACAATACCAGGGTGATTATTTTGAAAGGGTGATTGACGCATTGCTTAAAAGATACAAATGAGACCGGTTTATTTATCAGACGCAGCAAAAGAGGAAGCAACGATGCCACCAGCGTCTATTCCTTCTTTATTCCGGCGCAATATACATGAATGTCAATATTTAAATTAAGTAAACATGAAACGATTTGTTAAGCCTGTAATCATTCTCACAGCCACGCTGTTCTTGGCGCCGGTCATCAGTACGGCCGGGGCACAGCAGCTAACGGCAAAGGAGATCGTAAAAAAGGCAGATGAGAAATTCAACGGCGAGATGTCGGGCTACAGTGTAATGAGTATGACCATTGTGCGTCCTACCTGGCAGAGATCTGTCGAATTCAAATCATGGTCACTTGAAAATGACTACAGTCTGACACTCATAACCGCCCCTGCGCGTGAGAAGGGGCAGACGTTCCTCAAACGTGGCAGCGAGATGTGGAGCTGGAATCCTGCCATCAACAGGCTGATAAAGCTTCCTCCTTCAATGATGTCGCAGGGCTGGATGGGATCAGACTACACCAATGATGATATTCTCAGGGAATCGTCGGTTGTTGAGGATTACACCCACACTATGGAAGGAGAGGAGGCTATTGACGGCCGTATGTGTTATAAAATTGAGCTTAAGGCAAAGGAAGATGCCGGAGTACTGTGGGGCCATCAGATCTGGTGGGTTGACAAAAATGAATTCATACTCCTGAAAGCGGAGCTTTATGATGAGGACGGTTACCTGGTGAGGACCGAGAGAGGGCTGGATCTGAAGACCATGGACGGCAGGTTCATACCAACGACAATAGAACTGGTGCCGGCAGAAGAGGAGGGCCATAAAACCGTACTTAAGATCCTGGAGATAAA
Source organism: Bacteroidota bacterium (assembly GCA_003250475.1). Classification (GTDB taxonomy): domain Bacteria; phylum Bacteroidota; class Bacteroidia; order Bacteroidales; family VadinHA17; genus SR-FBR-E99. The sequence goes on from QKGI01000045.1 coordinate 49,897, forward strand.
GTTCAATGTCAGGCTTGAAGAGAATTTCTTTTCGCAGCAGAACATGAAAACCATCAGATAAGACCTACAAACAGAAAGGACAATCATAATGAAAGATTATCAGCTGGCCTGGAGAAACCTCTGGCGGAATAAAAGACGAACACTGATTACAGCGGCATCTGTATTCTTTGCTGTGTTTTTTGCTCTGGTAATGAGGTCGTTTCAGCTGGGCACATATAACAAAATGTACCGTGATGTCATCGAATCCTATTCCGGATACCTGCAGCTACAAAACACAGATTATCTTGATGAGCCCAATATCGACAACGGGTTTGTTGTTGATCAGGATATAACAGGCATGATTGAAAGCGATCCGAATGTGACCACTGTTATTCCCAGGCTGGAAGCTTTTGCCCTGGCTGCCGTCGGGAGCCGCACCCAGGGGGTAATGGTCATAGGGATGGATCCGGACAAGGAGGATAAGGGATTCAACATCAGGAATCGTATGGTTAAATACAAGCTGACCCCTGATGCTGTCGAATCGCTGAAGGCGGAGAACCTGCCGGGCCGTACAGGCAAGTTACTGGATGTTTTTCTCAATGAATCATTTACTGATGAGGCGGGCCTTACCTCGATTCTGGGTATCGACCGTTCTGACACCATGAAGGTACTCCCGCTTTTCAGAAAATATGCATCATTCAGAAATGCCTGCCTGGCGGCTTCTGACACCGGCTTTGCCGTGATAGGCAGCGGACTGTCCGAATACCTGCACGCCGGGGTCGGTGATACCATCGTACTGATGGGGCAGGGCTACCATGGAACGTCTGCCGCCGGGCTCTATGTTGTAAAGGGCGTTGTGATCATGCCACAGCCTGAGATAGACAACAGGTTCGTCTACCTAACACTCGATGATGCACGGTATCTTTATGATGCCCCCGGTATGGCGACCTCTGCCATAATAAGTATCACCGAGACCGGTGACAAAGAGCTTCATAACACACAGGAAAGGCTGACCCGGGTCTGTGGCGACGGGCTTGTAATACGAAACTGGAAAGAGATGAATGCTTTGCTTCTCAACCAGATGGAGGCAGACAATAAGAGTGGCGCCATCATGATAGGTATCCTGTACCTTGTCATCGCCTTTGGAGTCTTTGGGACGGTACTGATGATGATGGCAGAGAGACGCAGGGAGTTTGGCATGCTGGTCTCGATAGGGATGCAGAAGAGCAAACTCGCCAAGGTGGTTTCCCTGGAGATGCTGCTGATCGGTTTGCTGGGTGTTGTTGCGGGAGTTGCAGCGTCCCTTCCTATAGTGTTTTACGGATACGCAAAACCCCTGAGATTCACCGGCGAGCTGGCCAGGATGTACGAAGACTATGGCTTTGAACCGGTGATGCCTATGCTATTACCCGACACCTATTACCTGTGGCAGGTGGTGATTGTGCTTCTGATACTTTCCATTGCGATAGCTTTTAGCATACGCAAAGTTTTCAAACTGAATATTATTAATGCTCTGAGAGCCTAACTGAAAAGAACCATGATAACATCTTTAGCGTGGAAAAACGTATGGAGGAATAAAACCAGGAGCTTCACCGTCATCGCGGCGGTTACGGTTGGCGTTTTTGCCGGTGTGTTCGCTATGGCTGCAATAAACAGTTCCATAGTACAGAGGATCGATGCTGCCGTTAATGAAGAGCTTTCACATATACAGGTGAACAACCGAGAATTCAGGAGCAGCAGTGATATTCAGAATATCATTGCCGACCCCGGAGAAGTGGTATCGGTGCTTGAAAAGACCCCTGGAGTGACCAATTTCACCGGCAGGATCATCGTAAGGGGCATCGCTTCTACTGCAGGCGGCAGTGCCGGGGTGGAGATAACCGGAATAAACGTTGACAGGGAGAAACAGATGTTTACTCTTTCGGAAAGACTGATACCCGGCACCGGCAGTTATTTTGACTCCGACACCAGGCTCAACAGTGCTTTTATCGGGGAGAAGCTGGCAAAGGAGCTCTATATTATCAGGTATATCCTTACACCTGAAGCTTTCCGGTCACTTGAAGAGGCCGGTATCCCGGCTGCTGTCACTGAAAAACTCAGGTCTATCGAGGGGGAGAGATTCCCGACGGAGAAAAAGCTTTCTGAAGCCTGTGCCGGACTGCTCACTTCCGGGGAGATGAAGAAATACAGTCTCAATATCAGGGAGGCGGCATGGTCATACAGGGAAGGCTCAAAGATCATCCTTTCATTCCTTGATGTTAGCGGTAACCAGACAGGTGCTGCGTTCAGGATCTGCGGCATCTACAGGACTAACAACGACTTTTTTGAGGCTACCTCGCTCTTTGTTCCCGAGGATGAGCTTCGAAGGCTTACAGGACTGGAAGAGGGTCAGTATCACCGGTTTATTGCAAGACTGGAGAACGATGATCTTACCGGCAAGGCGACATCAGAAATAAGGGAGGCCCTCCCCGGCCTGGAGGTGCTCAACTGGAAAGAGATACAGACGGACCTGGCCATGATAACAGACTATGTGAACCAGATATATGGCATATTCATGGTGTTGATACTTGCGGCCCTTTCATTCGGAATAGTAAACACCATGCTGATGTCAGTACTGGAAAGGACGCGGGAGCTCGGCATGCTCTCCGCCATAGGCATGAACCGTCGCCGTATCTTCTCAATGATAATGCTTGAATCGATATTCCTCTCCGTTGTCGGCGGTTTTGCCGGTATGGCTGTAAGCGGGATCGTCATCGGAATCACCGGACATACAGGCATCAACCTTGTTAAGTACTCGGAGGGGTTGGAGGCTTTTGGGTATTCGGCTCACCTGTATCCGACAATCGGAGGTGATTTCTTTATCATGCTGACGGTACTGATCGTACTTACAGGCATAATATCAGCGATATATCCTGCCCGGAAGGCATTGCAGATGAATCCGGTTGAAGCTTTAAGAGGTGAATAATAATAAAACAAGATAACAATGAAAGTAGTCGAAATCAATGACGTTTATAAGACCTACCGTGATACAGAGGTCGAAGTCAGGGCAATTAACGGAGTGACTCTCAGCTTTGAAAAGGGAGATTTTGCAGTGATCGTCGGTCCTTCGGGATCAGGGAAGACCACCTTGCTTAACCTTATAGGAGGTCTTGACCAGCCCACCGGAGGAGAGATCATAGTCGCGGGGCACCACCTCTCGGAGCTCAGGCCATCGGAACTTATCGACTTCCGGATGGAACATGTGGGATTTGTATTCCAGTCATATAATCTTATCCCTGTTCTTACAGCAGCTGAGAATGTGGGGTTCATCATGAACCTCCAGAAGTGGCCCAAAGAGAAAAGAAAAGCCCGTACAGACGAACTGCTGGAGTCGGTGGGGCTGGCAGACCGTCACAACAGCCGTCCCTCTCAACTCTCCGGCGGACAGCAGCAAAGGGTTGCCGTTGCACGGGCCCTGGCACCGAGGCCGGAGTTCATTCTTGCCGATGAACCTACTGCGAACCTGGATTCAAAGTCGGCGGAAACCCTGCTTGATATCATGGAAAAACTTAACCAGGAGGAAAATATGACGTTTATATTTTCCACGCATGATGCAAGGGTAATGAAGAGAGCCCGCAGGGTCATCACCCTGGAAGACGGCAGGATTATCTCTGACGAAAGAACAAACCACAATTCATGACGAGACTGTTGATCACGGCAGCGCTGCTGCTCTGCATTTCAGGCTCAGTGCATGCCCAGGAGGGAGAAGAGAGGTTCACCGTCGCCGGATATGCCTCATGGCTGCATATGGCAATGTTTGAGAAGCCGTCAGAGGCATGGATGAACAGCAGCATGCTACATAACAGATTGAATTTCAGAGTTTATCCCGGGAGCCATACCACCATTGCACTTGAGGTAAGGAACAGGTTTGTTACCGGAGACATGATAAACCTGGATCCATCCTATATCCAGGGTCTTGCCAAAGATGACGGGCTGCTCGACATGTCATTTAATCTTTCGGAAGGTAATTCCTATGTGCTTAACACAATGATTGACAGGCTCTATATAGACTTTACTGCTGGCCGGTTACAGGTCAGGGCGGGTCGTCAGCGCATCAACTGGAGCCAGGCAATGGTATGGAACCCCAACGACATATTTAATACCTACTCGTTTTTCGATTTCGACTATATTGAAAGACCGGGCAGCGATGCTTTGCGATTAACATATTCAACAGGCCCTGCTTCGGCAGCCGAACTGGTAGCAAAAATTGACGCGGCAGATAACATTACGGCTGCCGCCCTTTACAGATTCAGCCTTCTAAATACCGACATTCAATTCATCGCAGGAGAGACTGACGGCGACTATCTTACGGCAGGAATGGGTTGGTCCGGGGCTGTCGGCTCGGTGTCCGTGAGGGGAGAGGCTACCCTCTTTTCCCCGTTCACGCGTGCGGAAGGAGAGAAAAACACCCTTATTGCCACTGCCGGTCTTGACAAGGTTTTTTCAGACAAGGTGACAGCCCTCGCCCAGGTAATGTACTCAAATAATCCCGTTGACCTGCAGAGCTTTACGCAACTTTATGGCGGCGGGCTGACAGCCATGCAGCTTGCATTCTCAAAGTTCAGTGCCGTGGGACAGGTCAGCTATGCCCCCGTACCACTTCTCAACATTTCACTTTCAGGAATATGGTACCCTGACCTGAAAGGATTTTATGCCGGACCCTCCGTCGATTTTTCAATGGCCGAAAACATTGACTTCACCTTCCTCTGGCAGCACTTCAACAGCATCATTGCCGAAAATGAAGTACGTATCAACCTAGGGTTCATAAGGTTTAAATATAGTTTCTGAAATTTTCATACTTTTACGGGGTTAATTCCGTAAACATGTCACTTGTTCATGAGCTCGAGAAAACAGGTAACTGGCTGTTCAGAAGAAGAAGCTGGTTGCCTGTTGCAGTACTTGTACTGGCAGTAGTTTATCTTTTCATTGCCAACCGCAGCGTAATATATTTCAATTATACATGGGAGATAATATGCATCCTGATCTCAGTCGCCGGAGAACTGTTAAGATCTTATACCGTGGGTCATGTCCCGCGTAATACCTCGGGACGTAATGTGACGGATCAGCTTGCCGACGAACTCAATACCACCGGGATATATTCTGTTGTCCGCCATCCCCTCTACGTGGGTAATTTCCTTATGTGGTTCGGACCGGTCCTCTTCCTCAGGTCTGTATGGTGCGTCATCATTTTTATTCTCGCTTACTGGATATATTATGAAAGGATAATATTTGCCGAAGAGCAGTATCTGCGGAGGAAGTTCGGAGAGGCCTATGATGCGTGGGCCTTGAGGGTGAAAGCCGTGATTCCCGGATTCAGACACTGCAGAAAACCCGACCTTCCCTTCTCCCTGAAAAATGCTCTCAAGCGGGAATACAACAGCATAGTCAACCTGTTTCTGGTATTTGCTCTTCTTGACCTGTTCCGCAACATAGCAGTTACCGGAAAGGTTTATATAGAACCCCTTTATGCAACATTGCTTGTGGCTGCCATTGTTTTCTGGTCAGTCATAAGGTACCTGGTCAAGAGAACGAAGTTCCTCCATGTTGCAGGGCGATAGACAGGGTCTTGCTACCTGTCTCTTGCTCCCATGAATATCATTATATAGTAGATGAGTGTTGCCAGCGATCCGAGTGCTGCAATTATGTATGTATAGGCAGCCCACTTAAGTGCATCGCGGGCCTTGCCATATGTGTCGGGATATGTTATGCCTGCACTTGCAAGCCAGACCAGGGCTCTTTTAGATGCATTGATCTCTACCGGAAGGGTGATGATACTGAAGAGGGTGGTGATGGCAAAGAGCACAATCCCGACAAGCAGTATTTCCGGCCTCGAATTAATGAGTACAAGTCCGGCTATCAGAACCCACTGGATCCAGTTAGATGAGAAACTTACTACCGGAGCCAGCTTTGACCTCATGTTAAGCCATGCATATGACTGGGCATGCTGCAGGGCGTGGCCGGTTTCATGAGCTGCCACGGCTGCAGCAGCCACACTGTTGCCGGAGTAGACGTCGCGGCTCAGGTTAATTGTCTTCTTCAGAGGATTGTAGTGGTCGGTGAGTTCACCCTGCACGCTCTGTACTATAACGCCGGTTACCCCGTTGTCACGGAGCATCTTTTCAGCCACATCACGCCCTGTCATGCCACCCGCGACAGGTATTTTTGAGTAAGTTCTGAATTTTGATTTCAGCCTGGCGCTGACAAGCCAGCTGAGTAACATGAATACAATGAATATTATCCAGTATGTTCCGTTATGTAAAAACATTGTTTCCATCGTTCGGGAATATTTCTTTTTTATAATACACTCAAAACGCAGACCAATTGTAATAAGTTCTTAAAAGAGGTCATTTTGTCATGCCGAATCATCTTATCTTTGAAGGCGATGCAAAGGATGATTGCAAAGATATTGACTTTTCTGCTGTTGATACCTGTCTGGTTTTACCGGTGGTTCATCTCCCCTTTGACCCCGCCGTCATGCCGTCATGTGCCAACCTGTTCCAGTTATGCCATCGATGCTTTCAGGATGCATGGCCCCATAACAGGCCTGATACTCTCGACTGACAGAATATTGCGGTGCAGACCCGGGGGGACACACGGTTATGATCCTGTTCCCCGGTTCATTTTTAAAAGGTACCGGTCTGGCAGAACCGCTCTACGGAGGGCCCCCCGATGCAACCGGCTGAAGGAAAGGGATTAAAAACTAAGTTTTTCCCTGAGTATCTTATACCCGGCCCGGCTGACCGGTATCTTCTCACCGGACTTTAGGACGGCCACATAATTATCTTTGCTGTAGGGTTCAAGGCGTGATATATGCTCCACGTTGACCATATATGATCTGTGTACCCTGATGAAAAGTCCCGGTGGCAGGTGCTCCTCATAATATTTCATTGTCTTGGGCTTGAGAGCCTTTCCCTCGCTGTAATAAATCATTACATAGTCGTCCTCAGCAGCCAGGTAGGAGACCATGTTCAGGGGGATTATTTTTATTCCTGCCCCTTTTCTGAACACAATCCTTGTCAGATAGCCTTCTGCCTCCGAGGCTGAGGCAACAAGCCTGTCCATTTTTTCTGTCTCGGGAGTCTCCCTGGAGATTCTGTTGACAGCCTTGGCAAGGGCATCATCAAAGCGTTCCTTTGAAAACGGTTTAAGGAGGTAATCGACCGCATTCAGCTCGAATGCTCTTATAGCATACTGGTCAAAGGCTGTCGTGAATATTACCTCCGGCTTTTCATCGATCACCTCCAGCAGTTCGAAACCGGTCAGCTTGGGCATCTGGATATCCAGAAAGATAAGATCAGGGCGTTTCTCCTTTATCTCCCTGGCTCCGCAGAAGCCGTCGCCGCACTCTCCGGCAATCTCTATCTCCGGATGGTCTTTAAGCATAAACCTGATAAGCTCCCTGGCCGGGGCCTCATCCTCTATGATCAATGCTCTGATAGTCTTCATGCTGTTATGTTTATTAATTCTTTCGGTATGGGAACCTGACCACAACTGTAAAGCTGTCATCGGTACGGTTTACTGTGAGATCAGCCTTGTTCCCGAAGAAGAGTTCAAGCCTGCTGCCCACGTTCTTCAGACCGATGCCGGCCCCCTTGCGTGTGACGACAGATTCCGTGTCGACGTTATTGGCAACGGTGATGATCACCATATCATTGTTTTTCCTGGCAGTGGTTTTGATGGTTACCTCTTCTGTTGATTCATAGACTCCGTGTTTGACCGCATTCTCATACAATGGCTGGAGCAGCATCCCGGGCATGAGTGCGGAAAGGCATTCCGGGCTGATATCCTCTTCAATCGTCAGCCGGTCTCCAAACCTGACCTTCTCAATCTGCAGGTAAAGGCGGAGGCATTCCATCTCGTTTTGCAGTGTTACCGGTTGTTCGTTCCTCGATGACAGGGAATAGCGCATGAAGTCCGAAAGTTTCACTATCATCTCTCTTGCCCTGAGAGGATCAGTTAATGTCAGTGAACTCACTGAGTTGAGGCTGTTAAAGAGAAAATGGGGATTTATCTGTGATCTGAGCATCTTAAGCTCTCCCTCCCTCACCAGAGACTCCAGCTGCGCCTGACGCTGTACCTTTTCGGCCAGTCTTGCGGCGCTGAGAAAGAGGTAATATACCAGGATTATGAGAAAGAATACCAGGATGCCTGCCGTAGCCCTGAAAACAAGGACTGACTGCCAGAAGATGTCAAAATCTATCTTTTCCTGAACAATGAGCCTGACGATGAATTTTGTCCCCAGGAGCCATACCAGAATAGTCATGGAGCCGGTCAGCAGAACATTCAGGACAGAGGAGTATGTCTGGTTGTCGCCTTTCAGTATATACCGTAACGGATACCATACGGCCAGTCCCAGCAATCCATATAAAACCATGGAAACAAATCCGTCAGCGATAGCCGCTTCTACCCTGCTCCCATATACAAAATGAATGAGAAGTGCCTGGCCGGTTGCCAGTAACAACCATGCCAGACACCATATAATAAGCCTTGTTCTGCTTTCAAGCAGCGGATGCTTCATCTTTTATTTATAGCTTTTGACCTCTCCCCCTCCAAAAATCACAGTGCCCTTTATTGTGAGCGACCGGGTGTTGTCCTTAATAACATCTCCCCTTAACTTCCTGCTGTCGGAGAATCCTCCGAGGATAGGGGTCACATTTATTATTATATTCCAGCTATCCGGTACGATGATGGTTGTTCCACCAAAGATACAGGTAATTTCAATCGCATTATCGCCGGGGGCAAGAGATGATCTGGTCAGGTCAACCTCACCTCCACCGAATATGGAGGTTATCTTTCCTCCCTTGAAATTGTCGGTTATCAGCTGACGTTCCGCTCCGCTGAAGATATTGACATAATCAATATAATCAGCTTTGCTGGACTCTGAGAAATCCAGCCTCTTCACGAGCCTCTTGGAGTTCAGGAGTAATACTATTCCTATTACGATGAATAGGGCAGGCCAGAAGAAATTAAAGGATCTGAAGAAATCGGTGAACAGTTCCGGAATCATGAAGAACCCTCCCACGGCTATCATTATTATACCGGGGGTTTTATTATCTGATCCTGCGAGAACAATGATGCCGATCACCACCAGCAGCATCTGCCAGCTGAATATTATGTCATCAATAAAGTGATCAAGCGGCTCGGGAAGTACCGTGGATTTTTTTACGATGAGGATCAGTCCTGCTATTATAAGCAGGATTCCAATGATAAACCTGTTGGAAGTTTCCCCACGTCTTGACGGTTTGTTCATTTCGTTTTCCATTGTTTAAGAGATTATCGGTTTCTGTTATCTTAATTTCTTTGTCAGTGGCCTGAGAACAAATGCTATACCCACCAGGACCATGACTGCCGGCCAGTAAATCTGTTTGTACACAGGAGAAAGCTGAATGCTCATTTCCGGCATAAGGAACCAGAATCCCAGGGCAAAAAGCAGTACTGCCGACACCAGTTCAAGGCTTACCAGTGACAATATGCCAAAGAAGATGAGGATCATCTCCCACTGGAAATAGTCTGATATCTCTCCGAGGTTTAAAAGGTCCAGCTTGGCCACAATCATTATTAGCCCCAGGGAGATGAGGAACCTGGCGATGCCAACAAACGGATTTTTATCTGCGTCTTTCATGTCTGGTAAGTTGATTTGACAAGTTAAAAATATTACGAACACATTAAACGGCACCATACATTTCCGGCGGGGCGCGGATAAATGTCGGTAAACAGCGAAGAAACCGGGCAGTGTTACTTTTTTGTTCATAATTTTTTTTATTGCAAGAGGATTTATAATTTTGCAGACCGAAAAAAAGGGAGATGCCCGGATTGTATTCCATACCGCTCGCCGGATTAAAGGAAGCCAGATATACCTACGATTTCAAAATAGGAGATGACTTCTTTGAGGCGTTTGAGGAGTCAGAGGTTAAGAGAGGGGAGTTCACTTCTGTGGTTGTGCTCCAGAAAAGCACAACTCATCTTGAGCTTGACATTGTCATAAACGGCCGTGCCGAAGTGGTGTGTGACAGATGCCTGGAATCATTTTACATCCCTGTCTCATCAGCCAACAGGCTGTTTGTTAAGCAGGGAAGGGAGTGGGATGAGGCTGATCCGGATATGATCACAATGCCTCTGGATGAACATGAAATAGATCTGAGCCAGTTTTTCTATGAATATATCCACCTGGCATTACCTTTGAAACGTATTCATCCTGATGACAGCGATGGTCGCAGTACGTGCAACCCCGAAATGATCAGGAAGCTTAATGACCTTCAGGCCGGTGAGGAGCAATCCGATCCGCGGTGGGAAGGTTTAAAAAAACTGACTAGGAATAACTAACACAATTCATTACTGCGATGCCAAATCCAAAACACAGACACTCCAGTACCAGGAGGGACAAGAGGAGAACACATTACAAGGCTGTTGCTCCCACAGTGGCTGCATGCACAAACTGCGGATCAGCTCATCTCTACCACAGGGTATGCCCTGAGTGCGGATACTACAGAGGCAAGCTTGCCGTTGAAAAAAAGACGACAGCCTGACAAGGTTTCCGTTCAAAAACTCTGAACGATGAAAATAGGTCTTGATGCTATGGGGGGGGATTTCGCCCCCAATGCTGTCATTGAAGGTGCAGTTGATGCACTGGGGCAGATGCCGTCAGGAGACCGTCTCGTGCTTATCGGCGATAATGGTCTGATAAGGAATAAACTCGCAGAAATGAATGTCGAGCCTTCCTTATTTGATATCGTACCCACCACGCAGGTAATAGAGATGTCTGACCACCCTGCGAAGGCTTTTTCGCAGAAAAAGGACTCGTCTATTGCAGTAGGGTTCGGGATGCTTAAAAGCTGCCTGATAGACGGATTTGCCAGTGCCGGAAACACCGGCGCCATGATGGTCGGAGCAAGCTATACAGTCAATGTCATCCCCGGAGTATACAGACCGGCACTGCTGGCCAATCTGCCCAATGTAAACGGCGGCTCATCAATACTCCTCGACGTTGGGATAAATCCTGACAGCAAGCCTGACGTGCTGATGCAGTACGGTTTGCTCGGAACAGTGTATTCAAGGCATGTGCTGGGCATAGAAAACCCAACGGTGGGATTGCTGAATATCGGAACCGAAGAATCAAAAGGCTCTGCCGTGGTCAAAGCTACCTATGAACTTCTCAGTGAAAACACTGAGATAAATTTCAGGGGTAATATCGAAGGTCATCATCTCTTTACCGAGGAGATGACCGATGTCATTATATGCGACGGTTTCGTAGGCAATGTGGTTCTCAAAATGGCCGAGAAATTCTTTGTGATAGCAAGATCAAGAGGCATTAAAGACAGCTTTTTTGAAAGGCTTAATTTTGAGGTCGTCGGAGGCACTCCCGTTGTCGGAATAAATGAAAACGTGGTAGTTGGTCACGGCATTTCAAACCGAACGGCAATCATGAATATGATACTGCAGACCCGTGATGTGGTTCATGCAGATCTTGCCGGAAAGATCAAGGAAGCATTCGGAGCATGACGAAAATAAGAGCTGCAATTACCGGAATAAATGCCTGGGTGCCGGAGTACCGGCTGACCAACCAGGAACTCTCCGAGATGGTGGAGACCAGCGACGAATGGATCATGCAGCGCGTTGGTATCAGGGAGAGAAGGATACTCAAGGGTGAGGGGAAGGGAACTTCCGACCTGGGGGAACCGGCTGTCAGAGGCCTGCTGGAGAAGACAGGGACATCACCTGACGAGGTCGATCTCCTTATTTGTGCCACGATAACGCCGGATATGATGTTCCCGGCTACTGCCAACATTATCTGTGACAAGGCCGGGATAAAAAACGCCTTCAGCTTTGATCTTGCAGCTGCCTGCTCCGGGTTCCTCTTTGCCCTGCAGACAGCAGCAGCATACGTTGAGACCGGACGGTACAAGAAGGTAATTGTTGTTGGCGCTGATAAGATGTCATCCATTACCGACTATACTGACCGGACCACCTGTACCCTCTTCGGAGACGCGGCAGGAGCAGTCCTCCTGGAGCCGACAGAGGAAGAATACGGAATAATGGACTATCTCTTCAAAAGCGACGGCTCGGGCCGGAAGTATCTGCACATGAAAGCCGGCGGGTCACTGCGCCCCGCATCACACGACACAGTAGGCGGAAGGGAGCATTATGTATACCAGGAGGGACAGGCTGTCTTTAAGTTTGCCGTATCAAACATGGCAGACATCGCAGCCGAGATCATGGAGAGAAACAACCTCCGCCCGGAAGATATCTCATGGCTGGTACCACACCAGGCCAACCTGAGGATCATAGATGCGACCGGGCGCAGAATGGGACTGCCACCGGAGAAGGTCATGATAAACATACAGAACTACGGCAATACTACAGCCGCCACAATCCCCCTTGTGTTGTGGGAGTTTGAAAAGAAGCTCCATAAGGGAGATAATCTGGTACTTGCCGCCTTCGGCGGGGGATTCACATGGGGAAGCATCTGGCTTAAATGGGCATACGACCCGAAGCCTTAAAGAGTATATCACCTGAGAGCGGTAATTCCGCTCTCTTTTTTTTTATCAGGCACAATACTTTTTATATTTGTGTGTTAAATAAATTCAGGGAAGTAAGGGATAAAATAAATTTCATTATGGCAAAAATCATGGAGACAGACAACGGAGCAGCAGTCAACCTAATAAGTCAGGGCACAGAGATAACCGGTGATATCAAATCATCAGGAGATGTCCGGATAGACGGAGTTCTTAACGGTAACATGGTTACTAAGGGGAAGGTGGTTATCGGTCCGACAGGCCGGGTTAAGGGTGAGGTTGAATGCAAAAATTCCGAGGTGTCAGGCGTGATAGACGGAAAAATTACCGTGTCACAGCTCCTGAACCTGAAGTCGTCATCGAAAATCAACGGTACAATCGTTACGAATAAGCTCTCAATTGAACCGGGAGCAATCTTTACGGGTAACTGCGCCATGAAAGACGGTGAAAATGGAGGAGCAACAGCAGTCAGGCCCAAAGAAGGAGACAAATAGCGGCCTTTCCGGATATTCAAGGTACAGCACCATCGCCATACAGATGGTGGTTATTATTGTCATCACTACCCTCGGAGGCGTCAGACTCGACAGATGGGCAGGCACCGAACCTGTCCTGACAGTGATTCTCTCACTGCTTGGAGTGGCAGCTGCCATGTGGCTGGTTATTAAAGAGGCCATCAGGAACAAGTGAGATGTTTACTCCAAGAGCAATAAGATCCTACATGTCTCTCTTAATCCTGTCACTGGTTATTATACTGCTTATTTCGGTGCTTTACAGATTTTATCCCTCTCTTTACAATCATGCTTATGCTGTCGCACTTACCGGAGGGTTTACGCTTGCAGCCTTCATTTCACTTTTAATCTTTTTTAACGGTTTCAGTTCGGAAGCGGGCAGAAGTGTGTTTCTGACACTTATGGCGCTGGGGATGAAGTTGCTGCTTTCTCTCGTGCTTGCATTACTGTTCCTGGTGGTCTTTAAAAACGATCAGATCGGTTCAGTGATATTATTTTTTATCCTATATTTGGCGTTCACTTTTTATGTAATACGTACATTCGTAAGTGTCCTGAAAAAGAAGACGGTTTAAAGTTAATAAGCTTGAAAAACAGGTATCAATATTTTCTGCTCATACTGCTTGGAATAATTGCTGCAACAGTTCCGGCCCTCTCTGCCGGAATGAGCAAGGAAGACAAAAAATCACACGACATTGAAGGGAAGTTTAATGCCAGCGAGTTCATCATGGAGCATGTTTCCGACTCACATGAATGGCACATACTGACAAAAAAAGACGGCACTTCAGTGGCTGTTTATCTCCCGGTTATTATCTATGACAGACAATCGGGGATTCATATTTTTTCCTCTGAAAAGATTGCTCACGGGCACAGTTACATGGGTTATGCAATTGCCCATGAAGGTGATTATGCCGGAAAGATAATCAGGGTAGATCATGAGGGTCATTATGACGGTTCAAAACCACCTCTTGACTTCTCGATCACCAAGGCCGTTTTCGGGATGCTCATAGCATCACTGATACTGCTCTGGCTCATGATATCCATGGCCCGTTCATACAGGAAAAGCGGTATCAGCGCCCCGAAGGGATTACTTCAGGGAATACTGGAGCCCGTCATTCTTTTTATCAGGGATGACATTGCGATTCCCAATATAGGTGATCATAAGTATTCAAAATTTATGCCTTACCTGCTGACGGTCTTCTTTTTTGTACTGATAAATAATCTTCTGGGGCTGATCCCGATATTCCCGTTTGGCGCCAATGTGACAGGTAACGTTAATGTGACCTTTGTCCTGGCATTATGTACTTTTCTTATTACGCAGTTCAGTGCCAACCGGTCTCACTGGAGACATGTCTTTGCCGCTCCCGGGGTGCCGCTCTGGCTGCTGCCCATTATGATACCTATTGAGCTTATCGGGCTTATCTCAAAACCCTTTGCCCTGATGATCCGTCTCTTTGCGAACATCACGGCGGGGCATATTATCGTTCTGAGCCTGGTAGCCCTGATTTTCATATTTCAATCTGTGCTTGTTGCCCCCGTCTCCATCTTCTTTGTCCTTTTCATGGACTGCATAGAGCTCCTGGTGGCATTTCTGCAGGCATATGTCTTTACCCTTCTTTCTGCGCTGTTCATAGGAATGGCCACAGCAGAAGCGGAACATCATTAATATCACTATAAATTACCAATCAAATTTAAAACAAGATGACAGGAACATTAGCAGCATTAGGAGCAGGTCTCGCAGTGATAGGAGCAGGCATCGGTATCGGCCGCATCGGCGGTTCGGCTATGGACGCCATTGCCCGTCAGCCAGAGGCTTACTCAAAGATCCAGCTTGCCATGATCATTTCTGCAGCACTTATCGAGGGGGTTGCACTCTTCGCTGTGGTGGTTGCAATGATCCAGGGCTAAGAGAAAAGAAGCCTGCAACGGTTGGTTGCAGGCTTTTACAAATGAATTAAAAAAAAGATACAGATATGTTATTAGCAAGCAGTCTCGCCAGTCCCGCTATCGGGACCGTTTTCTGGACAACACTTATCTTCCTCCTGTTGCTCTTACTGCTCTGGAAGTATGCATGGGGGCCTATCATGAAGGCTGTCAAAGCGCGTGAGGATATGATCCATAATGCTCTTGAATCGGCGGAAAAGGCACGAGAGGAGATGAAGGTGCTGCAGGCTGACAATGAGATCATCCTGCGCAAGGCACGTGAAGAGAGGGACAAGATACTCCGTGATGCCAGGACGGCATATGAAAGGATGATGGCTGATGCCAAGGAAAAGAGCCAGTCGGAATCGGATGCCCTTGTAAGAAGGGCCAGGGAGATTATTGAACGTGAGAAAGTCACTGCTATCACCGAAGTAAAGCGCGAGGTTGCCAAACTGGCTATCGAAGTGGCCTCCAGGGTGGTCGGTGAGACCCTGCGCAGCGATGCCGAACAGCAGAAGCTGATAGAGAGATACATCAGGGAGATAGAAGCTAACCGGAACTGACCTCATGAATTCGAGTAAGATAGCGGTACGGTATGCAAAGGCACTTTTTGATCTTGCTCTTGAGCATGATCAGATTGACGGAGTATATACGGACATGAAATCTGTCAGCCGCCTCTGCGTCATGGAGGAGGTGAGGGAGGTTATCAACAATCCCGTGATACCGAAACAGAAAAGAAAGGAGATTGTCATCGCACTGACAGGTGATAAAACCAGCAAACTCACAGTCGATTTTATCAGCCTGATGTTCTCCCATGACCGTGGCGAATACCTGGCAGACGCTGCAAGAAACTTTATTGACCTGACCCGCCGTCACCGGGGTATAAGGGAGGTGACACTTACCACCGCAGTGCCTGCAGGCCCTGAACTGAAAAATGAAATGGCTGCACTGATTACAGGCAGTGATGCCGGGAGCATCGAATTCAACGACAATGTTGACGAATCGATCATCGGCGGGTTCATACTCAGGGTTGACGATGCCTATATCGATGCAAGCGTCAGGAATAAACTGAACAGATTCAAAAAGGAATTTTCACTGGCAGGATATGCCGAAGAATAGTATATAAGCTTTACAAAAATGAATAATATTAAACCTTCAGAGGTATCACAGATTTTAAGGCAGCAGCTTGAAGGAGTAAAGACAGCCATCGATGTTGAGGAAGTAGGAACGGTACTGCAGGTCGGTGACGGCATAGCACGTATCTACGGGCTTAAAAATGTCGGGTCCAATGAGTTGATAGAGTTTGTCAAATCCGATATCAAGGGTATAGTCCTGAACCTTGAGGAGGACAATGTCGGTGCTGTTATCCTGGGTTCCTCCGAGAGTATCAAGGAGGGCGATATAGTACGCCGTACCGGCAGGATCTCATCGATCATGGTGGGAGAGGGATTGCTCGGGAGGGTCATAACCACTACAGGTGTTCCTATTGACGGTCGCGGACCCGTTTCCGGAGAACTCTACGAGATGCCCTTTGAGAGAAAGGCACCGGGAGTGATCTTCAGACAGCCGGTGAAGCAGCCTGTGCAGACAGGACTGAAGGCTATCGATGCCATGATACCCATCGGGCGCGGCCAGC
Source organism: Bacteroidota bacterium (assembly GCA_003250475.1). Classification (GTDB taxonomy): domain Bacteria; phylum Bacteroidota; class Bacteroidia; order Bacteroidales; family VadinHA17; genus SR-FBR-E99. The sequence goes on from QKGI01000045.1 coordinate 66,492, forward strand.
GTGAACTGATCATTGGCGACCGCCAGACAGGTAAGACCGCCATCGCCATCGACACCATCATTAACCAGAAGAGCGAGTATGATAAGGGAAAGCCCGTATACTGCATATACGTGGCGATAGGACAGAAGGGATCGACGGTTGCCAATATAGCAGCCACCCTTGAGAGCTACGGGGCTATGGATTATACTGTCATAGTGAGCGCCACCGCCTCTGACCCGGCAGCCTCCCAGTTCTATGCACCCTTTGCCGGTGCCGCCATCGGCGAATACTTCAGGGATACAGGTCGCGACGCCCTTATCATATATGACGATCTGTCAAAACAGGCGGTCTCATACAGGGAGGTTTCGCTCCTGCTGCGCCGTCCTCCCGGCCGTGAAGCATACCCCGGAGATGTATTCTACCTCCACTCGCGTCTCCTTGAAAGAGCCGCCAAGATCATCGATTCGGATGAAGTGGCCCGGAAAATGAATGACCTGCCGGATTCGATCCGTCATATGGTAAAAGGAGGCGGGTCTCTCACCGCGCTGCCAATCATTGAGACACAGGCCGGTGACGTTGCCGCATATATCCCGACGAACGTGATCTCTATTACCGACGGACAGATATTCCTTGAATCCAGCCTCTTCAATGCTGGTATAAGACCGGCCATAAATGTCGGAATCTCAGTATCAAGGGTCGGTGGCAATGCCCAGATAAAACCCATGAAAAAGATCGCAGGTACCCTGAAGGTAGACCAGGCACAGTATCGTGAGCTGGAGGCGTTCTCAAAATTCGGTTCCGACCTTGACCCTGCAACAATGGCGGTGCTCGACAAGGGCTCGAAGAACGTGGAGATACTGAAACAAAATCAATACTCACCAATGAAAGTGGAAGAGCAGGTCGCGATTATCTATTGCGGCACCAGGGGTCTGCTGAAAAACGTTCCCGTCCATAAGGTGAGATTATTTGAAAATGACTTCCTGGCATTCATGCGTGACAACCACAGCGACGTGCTGGAGACTATCAGGAGCGGCGCCATTACCGACGAAGTTACAGGAGTACTTGAAAAGGCGGCAGCAGAGGTTTCCGGAAGCTATTCGGCCCGTTAGGGTACTAATGACGAAAGAGAGATGGCTAATTTAAAGGCTATAAGAGTAAGGCTCAGCTCGGTAAAATCAACGCGCCAGATCACCTCTGCGATGAAGATGGTGGCTGCCGCCAAGTTACGCAAGGCACAGGACGCAATAGTACAGCTCAGGCCTTATGCCGATAAGCTGAACGAGATACAGGCCGGACTGAGTGCTGCTCTTCGCGATACCGAAATTGAAAATATTTACGCTGAGAGAAAGAACAGCCGTGGAAAGGTCCTGGTTGTGGCCGTTACATCCAACAAGGGACTGTGCGGAGCATTTAACGCCAATGTCATAAGGGATGTGAGACGGCTCATGACCGAGAAGTACAGCAGCCAGATGCGTGACGGAGACCTCTCCTTCATGACGGTGGGTAAAAAGGGCAACGACGCGCTGAAGAGGCTGAAGTGCCATATTGTCGAAGACCATAGCGACCTTTACTCTCACCTCAACTTTGAGAATGTAACCGCACTGGCTGACAGGCTTACACAGCTGTACCTCTCAAAAGAGTATGACACCATTGAACTTGTTTATAACCAGTTCAGGAATGCAGCAATCCAGAGACTCACAGAGGAGACCTACCTTCCTGTCTCGGCAGCGGCTGAGGTGGAAAAGGGGACGATCCAGGCAGACTACATATATGAGCCTGACCAGGTTGCCATCGTAGGCGAACTTATTCCCAAGACGCTCAGGATACAACTCTACCGGGCGTTGCTGGATTCATTTGCTGCAGAACACGGGGCCAGGATGACAGCCATGCACCAGGCTACAGACAATGCCACAGATCTCATCAGGGATCTCACACTGCAATATAATAAGGCGCGCCAGGCCGCCATCACAAACCAGCTGCTTGAGGTTGTGAGCGGCGCCGAGGCGCTTAACGGATAAGAGGAGAGAGATGTTCACCAGCGATTATCTGAGGGAATTGTCAGACAAGGTTATCACCGGACTGGCCTCATCATCTGAGGCAGACAGGCTCTTTGCTCCCGTGAGGTATATAATGTCGATCGGGGGAAAGAGGCTTAGACCGGTGATGTGCCTGATGGCCTGCAATCTCTTTAAGGATAAGATAGACGAGGCTGTCATGCCGGCGGTGGGCATCGAGGTCTTCCATAATTTTACCCTGATCCATGACGACATAATTGACGATGCCGGCATGCGCAGAGGCTCACCTACGGTGCACTCCAAATGGGGGTCGCGGCAGGCGATCCTTTCGGGGGATGCAATGGCTTTCATTGCGGTAGAATGTATCGGCCAGGCTCCGGAGAAAGCACTGGCGAAGACCCTCAGGCTGTTTTACCGGACCGCAATAGAGGTATGTACAGGGCAGCAGCTCGACCTGGACTATGAGAAGAAGGGTGTGGTATCGGAAGAAGAATATCTGCGCATGATCGAGCTTAAGACGGCAGTGCTCATCGCCGCATCGCTAAAGACGGGTGCCATCGTCGGAGAGGCACCGGAAAAAGACCAGGAGCTTCTCTATGAGTTCGGCCGTTGCCTGGGAATAGCATTCCAGGTTCAGGATGATGTTCTCGATACTTACGGTGACACCAGGATGTTCGGTAAGAAAACTGGAAGCGATATTGTCGCCAACAAAAAGACCTACCTGCTGGTCAAAGCTCTTGAGATGGCAGGAGGAGAGAGACTGCGCCAGCTGAGAAAATTGCTTGAAGCAGAAGTTCAGGATCCTGAGGAGAAGGTTACGGAAGTAAGGAAGATATATGATGAGCTTGAGATACGTCTGCAAGCCGAGAACCTTGCTTACGATTATTTCAACAGGGCTTTCCAGGCCCTTGACCAGGTGTCGGTTAAAGCCGAACGCAAGGGTGAACTGAAACAGCTGGCAGTGAATCTTATCGGGAGGGTTAAGTGAAATGTGACGCTGCCGGCGGAGGAGAGAAGAGATTATTAATAAAGGAAATACTTTGAAATACATTATAAGTCAGAGAGATGGTAAATAAAACAGGAGTGATTAGTCAGGTCATCGGACCTGTGGTTGACGTTACCTTTGAGGCAGCCGGGGCAGATATGCCCAATATCCTTGATGCCCTGGAAATAAAGCGTCATGACGGTTCAATATTGGTTGTGGAGTGCCAGCAGCATATCGGGGAGAATACTGTCAGGGCAATAGCCATGGATTCAACGGACGGTTTGCAGAGGGGTATGAAGGTTGAAGCCACCGGACAGCCCATAATAATGCCGGTAGGCGATCAGATCAGAGGCCGACTGATGAATGTGACGGGCATGCCCATCGACGGGCTCGGCCCCCTCGATAAGAAAGGAGGTTATCCCATACACCGCAAACCGCCGAAGTACGAGGACCTCTCGACTGATAAGGAGGTGCTTTACACCGGCATCAAGGTTATAGACCTCATCGAACCTTATTCCAAGGGAGGAAAGGTAGGTCTGTTCGGCGGAGCAGGTGTTGGCAAGACGGTGGTTATCCTCGAGCTTATAAATAATATTGCCAAGGCCTATTCGGGCCTCTCGGTCTTCGCCGGCGTAGGTGAGAGAACCAGGGAGGGTAACGACCTGTTAAGAGATATGATGGATGCCAATGTCATCTCTTATGGCAAGGAATTCATGGATAACAAAGAGAAGGGCGGATGGGATCTTGAGCTTGTTGACCATGAGGTCCTCAAAGACTCGAAGCTTGCCCTGGTGTTCGGGCAGATGAACGAGCCTCCGGGTGCCCGTGCACGCGTGGCTCTTTCAGGTCTCTCCGTCGCCGAGTATTTCCGTGACGGTGAGGGCGACGGCACAGGAAGAGACATCCTCTTCTTCATGGATAACGTATTCCGTTTCACGCAGGCCGGCTCAGAGGTCTCTGCACTGCTCGGAAGGATGCCCTCTGCTGTCGGGTACCAGCCTACGCTGGCCACAGAGATGGGTGTCATGCAGGAGAGGATCACCTCAACACGCCATGGGTCGATCACATCGGTACAGGCAGTCTATGTGCCTGCCGACGACCTCACTGACCCGGCCCCTGCGACTACCTTCGCTCACCTTGATGCCACAACGGTTCTGAGCCGTAAGATATCCGAGCTGGGAATCTATCCCGCTGTTGACCCGCTGGATTCAACCTCAAGGATACTTACTCCCGAGATCGTTGGCGAGGAGCACTATAAGTGCGCTCAGAGGGTGAAGGAGATACTGCAGCGGTATAACGAGCTGCAGGATATCATAGCCATCCTGGGTATGGATGAGCTTTCCGAGGAAGATAAGATGGTGGTACACCGTGCACGCCGCGTGCAGAGGTTCCTCTCACAGCCCTTCCATGTTGCAGAACAGTTCACAAACATACCCGGCAAGCTTGTCTCTATAGAAGATACTATCCGCGGCTTTAATATGATTATAGATGGAGCTGTTGACCAGTACCCGGAAGCAGCTTTCATGCTGGTAGGTACTATAGAGGATGCGATAGCCAAGGGTGAGAAGCTGATTGCCGAAAGCAAATAAAGCCAAAAAACAACAGGAAGTGAATATTGAGATTATCACACCGGACAAAAAAATATATGCCGGCGATATACGCTCGGTAAGAGTACCCGGCAGAAAGGGGTCGTTCCAGGTGCTCAAGGATCATGCTCCGATCATTTCAACCCTTGAGGCAGGCCCGGTGATCATTGCTGATGAACAGGGTGGTGAGGTGAGGTTTGATATCTCCGGCGGCGTGATAGAAGTGAAGAAGAACAGGATCATTCTTCTTGCCGACGCTGTCATCCAAAGCTGATGCTGATGGACAGTGACGAGTTCCGTAAATACGGTCACGAGATTGTCGAGTGGATTGCCCGGTATTATGAGACCGTGGAGAACATGCCCGTCAAGGCACGCACTGCCCCGGGAGAGGTAAAAGGTGCCCTTCCGGCGATACCACCCACGGGAAGCGAATCATTTGATCTCTTCCTGAAGGACTTTGATGAGATCATCATGCCTGGAATAACCCACTGGCAGAGCCCCAGCTTCTTTGCCTATTTCCCTGCAAACAGCAGTCCGCCATCTGTTCTTGCCGAGATGCTTACAGCAGCCCTGGGAGCCCAGTGCATGATATGGGAGACTTCGCCGGCTGCTACTGAGCTGGAAGAGAGGATGATGGAATGGCTACGGGGGATGACCGGTCTTCCTTCATCGTTCGAGGGGGTCATTCAGGACAGCGCATCGTCGGCTACACTTGCAGCCCTTATCACCGCACGGGAGAGAGCGACACAATTCATGTCGAACAGCAGGGGACTCTCTGAGGCCGGAAGGCTTCGGGTCTACGCATCGACACAGGCGCACTCCTCAGTGGAGAAAGGAGCCGGGGTGGCAGGTTTCGGGAGGGAGAACCTTGTGAGGATACCTGTTAACAGCGATTTCTCAATGGATCCCGGAGCACTGAAGCAGGCCATAGAAGAAGATATCTCTGCCGGGTATGTTCCCTGCTGTGTGGTTGCTACAATGGGCACAACAGGCGTAACGGCCGTTGACCCGCTGCGCCCTGTGGGCGAGATCTGCCGGGAGAAGAACATATGGCTTCATGTGGATGGTGCACTGGGAGGTACTGCCCTGCTGCTACCGGAGATGAGATGGATGGCTGACGGAATGGAATATGTCGATTCCATCGTCTTCAACCCCCATAAGTGGATGTTTACAAATTTTGACTGCTCGGCATATTTTGTGCGTGATGCTGCCGGGCTGATCCGTACTTTCGAAATTCTGCCTGAATACCTCAGGACACGTACAAGAGGGTTGGTCAATGATTACCGCGACTGGGGAATACCGCTAGGCAGGAGGTTCAGGGCCCTCAAGCTGTGGGCTGTCATACGCACTTATGGCGTTGAGAGACTGCAGTCGATGATACGTGAACATATACGACTGGCAAAGATGCTGGCGCAACTGATAGAATCGGAAAGGAACTTTATTCTTATGGCTCCCGTTCATCTGAACACTGTCTGTTTCAGGTATCTGCCCGAGGGGATTAGTGCTGATGAGGCTGACGGGCTGAACGAGAGAATCAACCATGCACTCAATGACACCGGTAAGATTTATCTGACGCACACCAGGGTTGACGGCAGGTATGTCATGCGCATGGTGACAGCACAGACAAACGTTGAAGAAAAGCATGTCCTGCGGGCGTGGGCTATGATAAAGGAATATGCGTCAGCGCTCTCTTCCAAGGACGGTGCCGTAGATGTTGACTGAAAACACTGCGTTGACAAAAAACCGCTGTTCTCCGGGAACATAGCCGGCCCCTGCCCCGGCGCTTATCTCAAACGGGAACCTGAGTACATAAAAATCGGCCAGCAGTTCCCCTCCTGCGGAGCTGAATACCGAGAGACCGTTTATGTAGGCATGGCTATCATAATCAAAGGTCCCGAGGCTTCTGCTGTGATCGTAAAAAAGTGATCCCCGGATTCTTTTCAGGTATAAAAGACTGCCTGCCGCCAGATCAGGATAGAACAGGGGCATGGTATAATCGGCCGACAGTGACAGAAGCTTTTCTGAGATCATGTCTTTGTTGAATCCCCTTGGCCAGGCAATGTTGTTCCTGTAGATCAGGTTGCGGACGGGCGACTGGTTCTCGTAACCGGCTTTAAGCACAAGACTGTGATTGGCTGCCACCCCGGGGAAGAAGAAAATGCTCCTGGCATACCTCCTGGTGCCGTAAAGGTCACTGTCCCATGGTGCTGCGGTAAGCCTCACATCAATGACCTGTCCCCACCTGGGGTTTATGTCACGGTAGGCCGTACGAAAGGTATTTGAGAAGTACAGTCTGCCGGTAAGATTGAAAAGGTCCCTGTCATAACTGCTGATGTCAGATATATATGTGTATCTGTTATTGTAATTAATGTATAATGCCGGCATCAGCAGTTGCCTGAACTTACCGCGGGCAAACCACAACTGGTCATAGACACTGACATTCAGCTGCAGGTTTCTGCCGAGATCATCCGGCAAGGGCCTGGTGACAGTATCGGTTGATACAACCTGGTTTCCTCCCCAGGTTACCTCTGCTTCTATTACCGGGTGCCACCCGCTCCATTTGATGCCTGAATGAAGGTAATGGCTTCCACCGCTGTATTCATACCCGGCAGTGGCAATAAGGGTGCTCAGGTGGTTCTGCGACATCAGGGTCACCCCCGGTCTGATGGCTGTCGGGTCGGTTTTGATCTCGTCTATATCGCCGTAAAAGGGAAACCAGCTGTGGAAATTAAACAGGTGTGCGATCTTCCTGTAAGGAGTCGGTTCAAAATTCATTGACCCGGCCTGAGCCTCATCCACTCCGTCATGAGGCAGTGGAGCAGGATCCGGTATAGTACCGTACATGCCTCCGCCTGCCGCCCCGGCTGAAGCTCCTTTGTCTGACGATGCTATGACAAAACCTTTAATACTGTAATCAGAAAAGAAAATTTTATTGCCGGTGACAGAAAATCCGGAGATGCCGAAACGCGACCCTGTAACCCTGGTGAGCAGTGTGTCGCCTGTCAGGCGGTAGATATTATCCGAACCGTCCCCCTGGGCAAGGTAAAAAAGGGTATCATTGACAAGTTCGGCCTGTATGATATCCGTAACGCTTTCCGGCACGTAAATCTTCCACCGTTTTCCCGTAGGCCGGTAACTTCTTACTCCCTCACCCTTATCTGTGAGGGTGACAACCGTCACCTCCCTGCCGTCAGATGACCAGGAAGGACGCTGAAGTATCAGGTTGCCAGGGGGTGTCACATCCATCAGTACCTCTCCCGTGAATGCATCGAGAAACACCATCGAACAGCGGAGGTCGGGCGTTGTTGAGACGGCAACGACCGTTTTACCGTCAGGGGAGAGGTCGGGGGCGGCATATCTTGTACGCCTTGTCAGCTGTGTCACTTTGCCGTCGGAGAGATCCAGCTTCTTTATAACCGAATAATCACGATTCTCCCAGCGGATATCAGGATGCAGTTCAGCCCAGACCAGGGTGCTGTCAGCGAAGGAAAAGATATAGGGATAAATATACCCGGTGGTGGTCAGTACCCGTTCTGTGCCTTTTACTGTATCCGTCAGAACAAACCGTGAGGGAGCTGCCATGGATGTCCTCAGGGATACAATGCCTCCTCCCCCTGTTGCATAAGGCAAGAAGTGGTTTACATAATCTCGGGACCTGCTTACGTTAAGTGCCGGGTAATCAATGCAGCCCGGAGGGTCCTCCTCCTCCCACCTTTTTTCAAGAGAGGCAAAGGCCGAGTCGTACAATCTCTTTTTGGTAAGCCCTGTCTCATCCCTCAGGCTTTTGTTGACTGGATTGAACGGGTAACCTGAAGATACCCTGTTCATTACCCTCCCCCATGCTTCTTTGTCCATGGTTCGGAGGTGGTTCATCATCAGGTATCCGAAGACATAATGATCAGGTGTAAAACTCCTGAATGAACCGGCTATCATTTTGTCATATTTGTATATACCCCTTGTGCTGACAGCCAGGGCCCTTGCACCCTGGGTAAAGGCATTGCTACGGCCTCTTCCCGACAACCCGGTGACTGTTTCTGCATATACGGCATCGCCCTCGAAGGCCCATAAAGGAATCTCAAGTGCGCTCAGGCCGACAGCCTGTTCTCCGACAAGATACCTGAGTATCCTGCCGGCTCCTTTCTGGTTGAGGGATGATAGTTGAAGAAGGTGAGTTGTTTCATGAACGGTGAGTTGTACTTCGGGGAGCATTGGCAAATTATCCTGACCGGGAAGGGGAAAGAGCTCCATCCTGCGGGGTGCCCAGCTGACATACCCGTTTGACTGCATCGAGTGGCTGTGAATTATCACAGGGATACGGATTTGTGTACCGGGATACAGAACAGACAGGCTGTTGTATGATTGCTCAAGCAACCGCGCATACTGCGTTGCACTGCTGCTGAAATCAACGGGGTAGATGATACGGAAATGGGGTGTGCGAATCTGTTCCCACCTGAGCGAAGCAGGATCCTGCCCTGTGTCATAATACTGTGCTCCGGCCCTGGTAAAAGCCAGCAGGCTCATTAAGAGCAAAATAGTGTATTTCTTCATTAAGGGCAGTTTGCCCAAAAATACCAAAATTGGCCGAGATCTTCCGCTTCAGTGTAAAATCTTATTATTTTCGTACGGAATATCAATGGAACGGTAATACGAAAGGTTATGACTAAGAAATTCAGGCTTTGGGATAATATTCTCGGGTGGATGGTTTTTGCTGTTGCTGCAGTTACCTACCTGATGACTATTGAGCCAACGACAAGTCTGTGGGATTGCAGTGAATTTATCGCCTCTTCCTTTAAGCTTGAAGTAGGTCACCCACCGGGAGCTCCCCTGTTCATGATCCTTGGCAGGTTCTTTGCAAACTTCGCCGGTGGCGATGTCTCAAAGGTTGCCATGATGATCAATGCGATGTCAGGGCTGGCAAGCGCACTCACTATCCTTTTTCTTTTCTGGACTGTCACCCATCTTGCACGCAGGATCATCCTAAAACAGGAGTCTGATTACACCGCCGGAAAGATAATAGCTGTCCTTGGAGCCGGCCTCACCGGGTCCCTGGCATATGCATTCTCTGACACCTTCTGGTTTTCTGCCGTGGAGGGAGAGGTATACGCTACATCATCGCTCTTCACTGCCGTGGTCTTCTGGGCCATTCTCAAGTGGGAGGATGTGGCTGACGAACCTCACGCCGATCGCTGGATCATGCTGATCGCCCTGATGATGGGCCTGTCCATCGGGGTTCACCTCCTGAACCTGCTGGCTATACCTGCAATAGTCTTTGTATGGTATTTCCGTAAACATGCCTTTTCCTGGAAAGGGTTCACTGCTTCACTGGTAGTATCTGTTGTACTGCTTGTACTTATAATGTACGGCATTATCCCCGGCATCTTCAGGATAACATCAAAGTTTGAACTGTTCTTTGTCAACAGCCTCGGCATGCCGTTTAACAGTGGAATGTACATACACCTTATCCTCTTTGTTGCAGCTCTACTTCTTTCAGTCTGGTATACATTCGCACACCAGGACAAAAGGAGGGGATTCCTGCTTGCAGGCCTTGCCCTGCTTCTGTCCGGGATATGGCTTCTGACAGAATCACTGCTGATGAACCTGGTCATTCTTGCTGCCATATTATATGGTGCCTGGTATATGTCGACCCGCAGCACGATGGTATTGAATACCATTATGACGGCAATGATGGTGATAATGATCGGTTACTCAAGCTTCGCGACCATCGTTATCCGTTCAACGGCAAATCCGCCGATGAATGAGAACAATCCCTCCAACCCCTTCGCACTGCTCTATTATCTTAACCGTGAACAGTACGGGCAGCGTCCATTGTTCTATGGCCCTTATTACAATGCTCCCGTAACCGATTATGTAAAAGGGAAGCCTACATATAATCCAGTTGACGGTAAATATATTATCACCAACCGTGAGACGGTAAGGGAGTATGACGAACGGTTCATGACACTTTTTCCACGAATGTGGAGCGATTCACCCGATCATGTAAGGGAATATGAGGCATATGCCGGGAACGGGGGCAGACCCGTCAGGATAACCGACCCACAGACAGGTGAAGCCAAAACCATACGAGTGCCCACCTTCGGCCAGAACCTGAAGTACATGTTCGGGTATCAGCTGGGGTTCATGTATTTCAGGTATTTCATGTGGAACTTCAGCGGCCGGCAGAATGACACCCAGAGTTATGGCGGGCCGTTGAATGGCAACTGGATTACCGGCATTGAATTTATTGATGCCCCGCGCACCGGCTCCATCAAAGGGATGCCTGATGATATGAAAAACGCCCCGTCACGCAATACATATTTCCTGTTACCCCTGTTACTGGGACTCATCGGTTTTTTGTGGCATTTCAACCGTGACGTGCGCAACTGGTGGATAGTACTTCTTCTGTTCATAATGACAGGGATCGCTATTGTGATATACCTGAATCAGTATCCCAACCAGCCCAGGGAGCGTGACTATGCTTATGCGGCTTCGTTCTATGCCTTTACAATCTGGATAGGACTGGGAGTCCTGGCTCTCTTCGAACTGCTCAGGAAGCTTGCGGGAGAAACCCCGGCAGCCGTCATTGCCTCATTGCTTACGTTTGCTGCTGTGCCTGCGCTCATGGGCGCGGAAAACTGGGATGATCACGACAGGTCCGGCAGGTACCTGGCCCGTGATGTAGCCTTCAACTATCTTAATACCTGTGCACCCAATGCCATCCTCTTCACAGGAGGTGACAACGACACCTTCCCGTTGTGGTATGCACAGGAGGTTGAGGGTATGCGTACCGATGTCAGGGTCTGTAATATGATGTTAATGAACACTGACTGGTATATTGATCAGATGAAGTCAAAGACCTATCAGTCAGAACCACTGCCTATAAGTCTTCCGAAGGATCTCTATTATGACGGTGTCAATAACCAGGTTGCCGTATTTGAGCGCATAAAGGAGCCGGCAACTGCCAGGGAGGTGATGAAGTTCATCAGCAGCGGCAACGAAGTATCCAAACTCTCACTATATGGTGAGGATATATGGTACATACCTACCCGGACCGTGCGAATACCTGTGGATGCAGCCAAAGTGGTTGCCAACGGTACTGTCAGGCCTGAGGATGCAGACAAAATTGTGCCCTATATAGATATTAACCTCAAAGGGTCATGGATACTGAAGAACCAGTTGTTGTTGATAGACATTCTTGCCCATAACGACTGGGACAGGCCCATCTATTTTGTGTCAGGTCAGCAGGATGATGCCATGGGCCTGGAGGAGTACTTCCAGCTTGAGGGCCAGGCTTACAGGCTGGTGCCGGTAAAAGGAGTAAATAAGGGATGGTTTGAATATGGCCGCATTGATACCGATATCCTGTATGAAAATATGATGAACCGGTTTGTCTGGCAGGGTGCAGCAGATAAGGATGTATATATCGATTACTACCATACCCGCACCCTGACCGTCATCAGGGCCCGTCTCAACTATGCAAAGCTTTCAAAGGCACTCTCAGCCGAGGGTGATACTGTCAGGGCCACTGCAGTCCTCGACAGGTGCCTGGAGCTCTTCCCCGTTTCAAAACTAGGATATGATTTCTATTTCGGAGACATAATATCAGCCTGTTTTGATGCAGGGGAGAGAGAGAAGGGGATATCCCTCTCACGTGATCTTACCGGCTATTACTTTGAGCATACTGCCTACCTTCTTGATCAGAAACCATATGTAGCATTAAACTCCGAACAGGAGATAGCCAACGGCCTGCAGATGATTGCCCAGGCTATGCGGATATGCTTTGACAGGGGAGAGACCGATGTTGCCGAGGAGATAAACGGTAAGTATAACGAACTGTATGCCAGGTATGTATCAATGAGGCAGTAAAGGCCAGGAGACTGAAGCACAAATAAGAAGACTCCTGATGACTGGTGCCCATACGGACTGAATGACTGCAAGACTGCAAGACCGCATGACCGCACGACTGCAAGACAGACCTTCAGACCGGGCCGAGCGTTAAGAAATGATCCGCCAGCTGGCGGATGGGTCATTTTAGCAAAGGCGCCAGACTGCAGGGTTAGCAAACGGACTGCAAGACTGCAAGACCGCAAGACCGCAAGACAGACCTTCAGACCTCAGACCTTCAGACCTTCAGACCCAAACACAGAGTCAGTCAAACAACTGGTATGCCGGTCTCGGGGAGAGGTATTTTTCGAGGATCATGTGTATTTTGTCAGGAAAGACGGGCTTAAGGTTATACTCGGTACAGCCTGCGATATAAGCCTCATTCTTGGTCTGTTCAGAGTAATAGGCGGTGATAAGTATCACCGGTGCCGAACGGTTTACCTGGCGGAATGCACGCGTACATTCAATACCATTGACCAGGGGAACAAGGAAATCCATAAAAACCAGGTCAAATTGTGCAAAGCCCGATCCGATAGCTTCAACAAATTCTTTCCCGTTACGGAAAACGGAGACTTCCGCCCCGGTCTCCCTAAGTAATGTCTCGTAGTATTTTAATGATGCAGCATCGTCCTCAACGATCGCAATCTTTTTGCCAGTAATGTTTAACATCATTTATAAAGTGAACCCGGGGTTAATGATCCGAACTCAATGTAAAGATATCCGGCGGGAATAAGCAAGAATAAGCAATTTTACCCCAAATGTCAACTTTAGGAACAACTTATTAACAACAACTTATAAACAAGATTGCGGGATGAAGATAACGCCCGGATAATGAGCGTCAGAGCATTTTCAGCGACACTCCCAGACTGTTGTCACACCTCCGTTGGTCGAGGCTGGAAGAGCCTTTATCGCGAGCAGTTCCTGGTCACAATATTCGGCTTCTGTTCCCCAGGCAATAGGGTTGCCGTTTTCATATGAAACGGTCTGGCATATCTGGCATCCGTCACCCAGTATTTCGCATGAGTTGAATGAACAGACTATCAGTGCAAGGCAGGTAGCGTATAATAACTTTCTCATGATATCTATTTACGGAATTAACGGCAAAATTAAACAAATAGTATCATAAACGGAGTGCAGCATTTTTTATAATTTAGAGTCATTAAATTAAACAGTTGATACACTCATAAACAAGCATACTATGGAAGAAAACTCTACCTCACAGACACCAGTTACCGTTGAAGAAAACAGGATGAAGAAGCATGTCAATGTGGCGGCTATCCTTCAGATTGTCTTTGGGTCGATAATTGTTATCGGCGCAATGGCCTGTGCCCTGGCATTGGGATTTGTGGATCAGTATGTGGATGATCCGACAGC
>QKGI01000148.1 GCA_003250475.1 Bacteroidota bacterium
GTAAGGGAGCTTGACAGTTCCGACTCTTCATCAGTTGCTGTAAAGTTTCATAACACCATAGCTCGGATCATCATGGAAGTATGCAAGCTGATAAGAAGAGATACCGGGATAAGGACCGCAGTCCTTTCCGGCGGGGTTTTTCAGAATCGTTTTCTGCTGGGCAAGACCGCTGAACTTCTCAGGGGAAACGGGTTTAAAATATATACAAATCACCAGGTGCCTGCCAATGACGGTGGCATTTCACTGGGGCAGCTGTACCTGGTGGCAGAAAGGAGGTCGTTATGTGTCTGAGTCTTCCGGCAAGGGTGTTATCGATAGATGGTGACGTTGCCAGGGTATCCGTCGGAGGTGCGGTTTTCTCTGCAGGGATGCAGATGGTTGAAAATGTAAAGGAGGGTGACTATATACTGCTTCATGCCGGCTTTGCAATTGAGAAGCTCAGTGAGGAGGATGCCCTCGAGACGTTGCGTCTGTTACATGAAATAGAAGAAGCTGAAAGAAAACAGCCCGGAGATGAAATACGTTGACGAGTACAGGGACAGAGAGCTGATTATCAGGCTGGCGGAGCAGATAAGAAGGTCGGTTAACCGTGACTATACATTTATGGAGGTTTGTGGCGGGCATACATCAGCCATACAACGTTTCGGGCTGCCGGCATTGCTCCCGGCCGGTATAAGGCTTTTATCCGGACCGGGATGCCCGGTATGTGTAACACCGGCAGCATACATTGATACACTTGTTGATTTTGCGCTGAACCAGGGATATATAATAGCCACTTTTGGAGATCTCATCAGGGTGCCGGGGACACAGATGACTCGGCGCAGCCGCCCTGGGAGCGGATATCAGGGTAGTACTGTCAGCTGCCGAGGCCCTGACGATAGCCAGGTCTGACAGGAGAAGCAGAGTGATATTCGCAGCTATCGGTTTTGAGACCACAGCGCCGGGAACAGCTGTCACACTGGTACAGGCAAAAGCCGCCGGCATTGATAACTTCCAGGTCCTCAGCGCTCACAAGCTTATGCCGCCGGCCATGGAGGAGCTGATCCGGGGCGGTACGCGCATTGACGGATTTATCTGCCCCGGACATGTGTCGGTCATCACCGGCTCCGGGGTGTTTCAGTTTATCCCTGAGAAGTATAGGCTGGGATGTGTTATAACAGGCTTTGAACCGACGGATATACTTACCGCGGTACTCATGCTTGTCAGGCAAGTCATGGAAGAAACTCCTGAGGTTCAGGTACAATATGTAAGAGCTGTAAAACCTGAAGGCAATACGCTGGCACAGAAATTCATGAACGAGGTCTTCGAACCATCGGATACTGAGTGGAGGGGACTGGGAGTCATCAGGTCCGGAGGGATGAAACTCCGTGGGGAATACAGTGCTTTTGATGCTTCACTCCTCCCCGGCGTCAATATGACCGGCATGACACAGGAAACGGATTGCATTTGCGGAGATATACTTAGGGGACTTCTTACACCGGCGGAGTGCCCTTTGTTCAAGACGGAGTGTACCCCTGAGACCCCTGCCGGGGCATGTATGGTCTCAGAAGAGGGCGCATGCCACAGCTGGTATAAATACCATCACCATGAAGGATAAGATAAAACTAGGTCACGGGAGTGGAGGGAGGATGACACATGAGCTCATCCATGATCATTTTGCGGCCCGCTTTGGCATGCATGGACCGATGACTGATTCTGCCGTACTGGAAGCCGATGGCGCAGTACTTGCCTTTACGACGGATTCGTATGTTGTGGAGCCTCTCTTCTTCCCGGGAGGAGATATCGGCAAACTGGCCGTCTGCGGAACAGTGAATGATCTTGCTGTCTCCGGTGCCAGCCCGCTCTATATCTCTGCCTCCTTTGTAATTGAAGAGGGGTTTGGGTTGGATGAACTGGACGAGATAATATCATCGATGGCCACCGAGGCACAGGCCGCCGGAATAAAGATAGTAACAGGTGATACCAAGGTAGTGGGAAGAGGGAAATGTGACGGCCTGTTCATTAATACGTCAGGGGTCGGAGTGCTGAACAGGAGACATATTCATATAGGCAACGGCAACAGGGTGAGTGAGGGCGACAGTCTTATTGTCAGCGGTCCGCCGGGAGACCATGGTGCCACGATCCTTGCTTTACGCAGTAACCTGTCGTTTGATGCCCCTCTGATATCTGACTGTGCCGCACTTAACCATATGACTGAAAGGTTACTTGAACGGACTGACAGTGTTAATTTCATGCGTGACATCACCAGGGGAGGACTGGCGTCGGTGCTCAATGAACTTGCTTCAATGAGAGGGTGCGGCATCACTGTTGATGAGGCGGCAATACCGCTAAGAGAGGAGGTGAGGGGAATGTGCGAGATACTGGGATTTGATCCTCTCACCATGGCAAGTGAAGGAAGAATGGTGGTTGTAGCCTCTCCCGGGGATGCTGGAACGGTCCTGGACATTTTGCGCAGCTTCCCTGAAGGGGAGGGAGCTGCAGTTATCGGGGAGATAACCGGAGTAAGGAAGGGGAGCGTAATACTGAACACAGCCGGTGGAGGCCGGCGGTTCCTGGAGATGCCTGCCGGACTTCTCCTGCCACGTATATGCTGAATGATGTGCCATGCATGAACTGAAGATAGCGGAAGAGCTCTCGGCCATAGTTACTGCCACAGCAGAAAATGCCGGGTTGAAGAAAGTAGACAGGGTAAATATCTGCTTTGGACAGTTTGTGCAGATAGTACCGGCAATTTTTGAAGCTGCATTCCGGGAGGCTGTCAGGGAGAGTGTCGCTGAGAAAGCAGCTCTGTCTATTGAGATAATACCTGCTGAGCTGAGATGCCAGTCCTGCGGATCACTGTTCATCCCTGACGATAACCGCAACGGATGCCGGACATGTGGTTCACAGGAGATAAATGTCGTACACGGAAAAGAGTTATTCATTAAAAGTATAGAAGGAGACTAGTTATGGAAATAAAAATTATGAAGAATATCCTGGACAGGAACAGTAACAGGGCAGAGGAGAACAGGAAGATTCTCAGGGACAATGGAGTACTGATGGTTAATATTATCAGCTCACCCGGTGCGGGAAAAACAACATTGCTCGAACGCACATGCGAAGCGCTTTCAGGCAGGCTCAGGCTGGCTGTGATAGAAGGAGATGTAACCACCGATCGTGACGCACAGCGGCTCAAGAAGTTCGATATCCCGATAGTAGCCATAAATACCGAGGGAGGATGTCATCTTGATTCCCACAGTATCTCAAAGGCAATGGAGAATCTTGATCTTGCCACCACTGACATAATCTTCGTTGAAAATGTCGGTAACCTCATATGCCCTGCAGAGTTCGACCTTGGAGAGTCATTCAAGCTGGCTGTTGTAAGCGTACCTGAAGGCGATGACAAGCCATCGAAATACCCTTTGCTCTTCAGTGAAGCCGGCGCCGTAATACTGAACAAAACCGACCTGCTGCCATACACAAACTTCAATACCGGGGCTTTCATGTCTGATCTCCGGGCCATCAATCCCGGGCTCAGGGTTATCAGGACTGCTGTTTCAAAGGGGGAAGGGGTGGCTGAATGGCTCTCCTGGCTCGAATCCAGACTGCATGATATAAGTGCCGGATAACCAGCGCATTCTCGCTTTATTTCATTCTTTCAGCGCTTTTTTATATAAATTTTATTGATCTTAAACATGACATATGTAAGGTTTTTGGTCAAGTATTGTTATTATTTTCACAGCCGAAAAATAAGAAAGGCAGTTTTATTGTTACACTTTTAATACTTAAAACCTATACAAATGTATAACACTGGTAACATGGTGAAGGAGCTGGCAGAGAAGCATGGCCGGAAGAGAGAGAGCCTCATGCCCATCCTTCAGGATATTGTAAAAAAGCATAACTACCTGACAGACGATGCCATGGTGGCTGTTGCCTCTGAACTGGACATCTCTGCAGCAGAGGTTTATGGGACGGCATCGTTTTATACCTTCCTTGATACTGAGGAGAGGGGCAAGAATGTGATAAGGGTCTGCAAGACCATTACCTGTTCAATGAAAGGGAAGAATGACATTATTGAGACGCTGGAGGATATGTTGAAGATAAAGGTAGGTGAGACTACTCCCGACAAGCTGTTCACCCTGCTCGAGACGAACTGTATAGGCTGGTGTCATAAGGCTCCTGCGATGCTGATCAATGACATGCCGTACACCGATCTTACATCCGAGGCTGTTATAGATATTATTAAGGGTTACATGCATTAATGAGTGGGAGGCACTGAAAATGAAAAAGAAAGGATTAAGTAAGGTTGACCTTATTTTCGAAACAATAGATGCTAAAGTGGTTCTGGAAAAAGCTTTTTCCATGACCAGCGAAGAGATCATTCAACAGATTCTTGAATCAAGCCTCAAGGGTCGTGGTGGCGCCGGGTTCCCTACCGGGCTCAAGTGGAAATATACTGCCGCTGAAAAGGATCCGGAGAAGTATGTTATATGCAATGCTGACGAGGGCGAACCGGGCACATTCAAAGACAGGGAGATACTTGACCGTGCCTCTTACAAGGTATACGGCGGGATGGCTATTGCAGGAAGAGCAATGGGAGCAAAAAAAGGATATATATACCTGCGCGGTGAGTACAGGTTCCTGCTTCCGCAACTTTACCTGGAGCTCCATAAGTTTCATAAAATGATTGCTGAGATAGGATATGATTTCAGCATCGAGTATCGCATGGGTAGCGGTGCATACATCTGCGGTGAGGAAAGTGCTCTCTTCGAATCTATCGAAGGACGTCGCGGCGAACCCCGTAACAAGCCTCCTTATCCGACGAGCAGCGGTCTGTTCAATAAGCCAACCTCCATCAATAACGTTGAGACCCTCGTTACAGCAATGATGATCATTGCAAAGGGTGCTCAGGAGTATGTCAAACTTGGAACGAAAGACTCACGCGGATCAAAAGTATTCTCAGTATCCGGTGATACCCCGGTACCCGGTATATTCGAACTTGAACTGGGTATGACCGTTCAGGAGTTTGTTACTGAGTTTGGTGATGGTGATACCAAGGCTGTACAGGTCGGAGGAGCATCAGGATTCTGCGTTCCCAGGAAGAAATTTGCCGACACAATAATAGGCTTTGAAGGTGTCCCCACCGGGGGTTCAATGAAACTGTTCAACAGTTCCCGTTCGATGTACAATGTGCTGCATAACTACCTCGAGTTCTTCAGTGAGGAATCATGCGGACAGTGTACACCTTGCCGGGTTGGATGCCAGCAACTGCTGAAAGGAATAGAGATGGTCAAGAAGGGCGAAGCAAAATCAACTTACCTGTATGAACTGGTCAAACTGGCTGACACGATGAAAGTGGCTTCCAAGTGTGGCCTGGGACAATCGGTAGGCAACGCCTTCAAGTCAATTGTTGAGAATTTCAGAGAAGAAGTTATTTACTAATCCCTTGTATTGAAATATTATGATAACACTTAAGATAAATGACCATGAAGTAAAGGTTGAGGAAGGAACAACAATTCTTACCGCAGCTAAGAATCTTGGTATCAACATACCCACACTGTGCAACCATGCTGACCTTTGCGTAGCTGGCAACTGCCGTGTTTGTGTCGTGGAGCAGAAAGGGGCCCGTACGCTTGTGGCATCCTGTGCAACACCCGTTTCGGAGGGCATGGATATACAGACAAACTCACTCAAGGTACGTAATGCCCGTAAGCATATTGTGGAACTCCTTCTGTCAGAGCACAGGGCCGACTGCACAAAATGCTACAAGAACCAGAAATGTGAGTTGCAGACTCTTGCCAACGAATACTCATTTGGAGAGCATATCTTCCTTGACCTGGTTGGTAATCATGAATATACAGTTGACAGGTCATCGCCGTCATTCATAAAGGACGACAGCAAGTGTATCAGGTGCCAGCGTTGTGTCCGTACCTGTTCGCAGCTGCAGCATGTCTCTGCCATCGCAGTTGCCAACAAGGGCTCACACATGAAGATATCGTCGTTCCATGACAGGCCCATGAGCCACGTTGTCTGTACCAACTGCGGGCAATGCGTCAACCGCTGCCCGACCGGCGCCCTGACAGAGAAGACCTACATTGACCAGGTATGGGATGCAATCTATGACCCTGACAAGCATGTTGTTGTACAGACCGCTCCTGCCGTGAGGGTTGGCCTGGGTGAGGATCTCGGCTATGACCCGGGAGAGAGGGTAACCGGTAAAATGGTGACGGCCCTTCGTCAGCTTGGCTTTGACTCAGTGCTTGACACTGACTTCACCGCTGACCTGACAATCATTGAAGAGGGTACCGAGCTTCTGACAAGACTTAAGAAGGTTTTGCTGGAAGGAGATAAGAATACAGCGCTCCCGATGTTCACATCATGCTCACCAGGATGGATCAAGTTTATTGAGCATAAGTATCCGCAAATGCTTCCCAACCTGTCTACCTGCAAATCACCGCAGCAGATGTTCGGAGCACTGGCCAAGACATTCTTTGCCCAGAAACGTAACATTGACCCCGCAAAAGTGGTCTCGGTCTCCATCATGCCCTGTACTGCCAAGAAATACGAGGCTGACAGGCCTGAGATGAGGTCAAGCGGCTACAAGGACATCGATTTTGTTCTCACCACACGCGAACTGGCTGTTATGATCAAACAGGCAGGCATTGACTTCCGCTCACTGGAGGAGAGTCCTTACGATTCCATCATGGGTACCTCCACCGGTGCCGCAGTAATTTTTGGCGCCACAGGAGGAGTGATGGAGGCAGCTTTACGTACGGCATATGAGCTGGTCACCGGAAAACCGGTACCGTTCAAGAACCTCAACATTACCCCGGTTCGCGGTATGGAAGGTGTCAAGGAAGCTACCATCAAGATTGAGGGCACCATTGAGGAATGGAGATTCCTTGAGGGAGCAGAGCTTAAGGTGGCTATCGCACATGGACTGGTGAATGCCAACAAGCTCGCCCGTGCAGTCAGTACAGGCAAGGCAACATATCACTTCATTGAGATCATGGCATGCCCGGGCGGATGTCTCGGCGGCGGCGGCCAGCCTATACCGACAAATGCTGCCATCAGGCAGAAGCGTATGGAAGCTATCTACGCAGAGGATATGCATATGGATATCAGGAAATCACACGAAAATCCTGAGATAGTGGCAATTTATAATGAGTTTCTTGAGAAACCGAATGGCCATAAATCGCATGAGCTTCTGCATACTCACTATGTTTCAAGGGAAGCATACTAGAGTAAAGATTTTCATTCAAAACAGTAGAGACGTTGCCCGCAACGTCTCTATTTGTTTTGTCTTATCTCCTCTGCAAAAGGCTTAGAAGCTTTTATTTTCTGTTTTTTGACAGAAACATATTGCTCCAAAAAACTTTTTCACCACCTTTAGGCAATCTGGCGTTTAAATGCTGAAAAGAATAGTTATATGAGCGGATTTGATTTTTCAGGAAGAGATTCATTTGGCAGCAGACTGGGCGTGATAGCAGCTGCAGCCGGATCGGCAGTGGGCCTTGGCAACATCTGGAGGTTCCCTTATGTGCTTGGGGAGAATGGAGGCGGTGCTTTCCTGATTATCTATCTTTTGATAATTTTTGCCATTGGTATTCCTGTAATGATGTCAGAGCTTGTGATAGGCAGACGGTCGCAGCGTAACCCTGTCGGCGCATTCAGGACACTCGCACCGGGGAAACCCTGGTTCCTTGTCGGCATGATGGGTATAGTAGCTGCATTCATGATACTGGCATTCTATACTGCCGTTGCCGGCTGGACCCTTGAATATATCTACCAGACGCTGATAGGAGGGTTCAACGGGAAGAACAGTGCCGAGCTGGCTACAATGTTTGAATCTTTCCGTAGCGAGTCACTGCGCCCGGCACTCTGGTTCTCAATATTCCTTGTCGCCACAGCAGGCATAGTGCTTGGAGGCGTCAGAAAAGGCATTGAGAAATCGACAAAGATACTGATGCCCCTGCTCCTGATATTGCTTATCGTGCTATGTATCAAGTCTCTCACCCTTCCCGGGGCAGGAAAGGGTGTGGAGTTTCTTTTCAAACCGGACTTCTCAAAAATAACAGGCACCACCGTTCTTATGGCTCTGGGCCAGGCTTTCTTCTCCCTCAGCATAGGTATGGGTACACTGATAACATACGGTTCATACATACCCAGGGATAATAACCTGGCAGCGACTGCGGTACAGGTCTCCATGGTCGATCTTATAATAGCCATCTTTGCAGGGATAGCCATCTTCCCGGCAGTATTTGCTTTCGGGATCTCACCTGAATCAGGCGAATCGTTAACCTTCATTGTCCTCCCGGGCATTTTTCAACAGATCACCGGCGGGATGGCATTCGCATTTGCCTTTTTCTTCCTGCTGGCGATAGCGGCACTCACTTCAACAATCTCCGTCCTGGAGGTTATCGTCGCCTATTTCTCCGAGCAGCTTAATATAAGCAGACGGAAAGCAATAATAATCGCAACAGCTTCAATGTTCGTGCTCGGAATCTCCGCATCCCTTTCCTGGGGCCTGATGAGGGATGTGAAGCTTTTTAATTTAAATATTTTTGACCTCTTTAATTTTACAACAGCCAATATTCTGCTGCCTCTCGGGGGGCTTCTCATAGTGGCCTTCCTGGCATGGTTCCTGCCTGGAGGTGACACACTTGATGAACTGTCCAATGGTGGCACACTTAAACTGAAATATTACAGACTCTTCAGGTTCCTGATAAAATTCATTGCCCCGGTGGCTATCGCACTTGTGTTTCTCAATGGTCTCGGGCTGGTCAAATTCTAACAGCAAAGATTGGTATTATGCATGGTCTAAATGATTTTCTGGTAAAGCTTGACGGATACCTCGGTGGTAACCCGTGGTTCATGGTACTGCTTATTGGTACCGGACTGTTTTTTACAATATACCTTGGCTTTCCTCAGATACGATATTTCAAACATGCGATCCGTATCACCACCGGCAAGTATGACCATTCGCATGATATAGGTGACACCTCTCACTTCCAGTCTCTTGCCACTGCCCTGTCAGGGACTGTCGGAACAGGTAACATAGCCGGGGTGGCCCTGGCAATTCATCTTGGCGGGCCTGCTGCGCTCTTCTGGATGCTTGTAACCGCAGCTATCGGGATGTGTACGAAGATGGTTGAGGTATCGATATCACATAAGTACCGTGATATTCTTCCTGACGGATCGGTATCCGGCGGCCCCATGTACTATATGAAAAAGAGGCTTAACATGAAGACCTCCGGTGGCAGGGTAATAAAGACAGGGGTCATTATGGGCGCCTTCTTCGCCGGGGCAACCATCCTGAGTTCCTTCGGCACGGGAAGCCTTCCCCAGATAAACAGCATCTCCAACTCCGTTTTTACCACCTTCGGCATACAGCATATTATTACAGGGGCCATCCTGGCTGTCCTGCTTGGCCTGGTAATTATCGGAGGAATTAAAAGAATTGCCAGGGTAACCTCAATACTGGTGCCTTTCATGGCCATACTTTATATTACCGGTGCGCTGATTGTAATTTTTTCTCATCCGGGGAACATCATTCCCTCCTTCGTCTCAATCTTCTCTGACGCTTTCACAGGATCTGCTGCCGCAGGAGGATTTCTTGGTGCCTCGTTTGCCTTCGCAATGAACAGGGGGGTGAACAGAGGCCTGTTTTCCAATGAGTCAGGGCAGGGTTCAGCTCCGATTGCCCATTCTGCCGCACGTGCCCCGGAACCTGTTTCCGAAGGTATGGTGGCGTTACTGGAGCCATTTATTGACACTATCTGTATCTGCACTCTTACCGGGCTGGTATTGCTTTCCTCCGGAGCATGGAATACCAAAACCGATAATCAGTTTCAGACTACCGATATGCAGATATTGTCAGGCGTTTACGATGAGGGCAACAGGGATGACGTGAAAAAACTCAGCAGGCACCTGCGGGGAGACGAGTTCCTGGGGTTGTATAACGGGTCTCTTAAGATTGAAGATGGCAGTATTGTCAATGATAATGTCTCAGTAATTCATGCAAGGTCACTCGCCGAGAACGTACGGTTTTTGTCGGACAAGGAACCTTACAGCGGCGAACTAGAGGTGATAGCCGGTAAGCTCCCGGCAGTACCCTCCCTGACTGTAAAGGGCGAATCACTGATACATAGCGCCACCCTGACTACTTTTGCCTTCAGCCTGAGTATCCTGAAAGGATTCGGTCCATATATTGTTACCTTCTCACTTCTTCTATTTGCATTTTCAACAGCTATATCGTGGTCATATTACGGTGACAGGGCAACAACATACCTGTTCGGATCGAAATATGTGCTTATATACAGGATGGTATATGTTGCTGCTTTCTTTATAGCTTCATTTACAGACACCACAATCATATGGTCACTCTCGTATATAGCAATCGTGCTTATGGCAGTACCGAATCTGGTCGGGATACTGCTACTGAGGAAAGAGGTGAAGCAGTCTGTACGTGATTACTGGCTGGCATTCACAAGACAATACCCGGAAGAAAAGATATCGGATAAGATGTCAAGGCGCTTCGGATCGGAGTAACTTACTGTATATTTTATTTGTCTTGTACAGCCGGTTCTCCCGGACTCCTTCAGTGGTTTAACAGACCTGTTGGTATTCCCATTACCTGTGACTGCTCTTCTGCCGATGTTCCCATGTTGAGCTCGTGCCAGGAGAATGCAGACAAGGCATATTGCCGGGAATCGCCGGCAAATGTGCCGGAAACTGTTGCCGGCATCCGGAATAGATGAAAATATACGGGGCAGAGCAGCAGGTTAATATGTTAAAAACATAGCGTGATAGTGACAAAAAACTAAATTTGCTTATCTATCTGATAAGACATGAAAAGAATTTACTTGTTTCTGACCATCGCTTTTGTGTTCTCCGGTACTGTTATCTGTCAGGACCAGTGTACAGTTATGATGAAGAGCATTGCTGACAGGTATGAAGGAGGATGTAAAAAAGGACTTGCCGACGGCGCCGGTGAAGCCTGGGGTATTGACCATTACACCGGGTCCTTCAAAAAGGGCCTTCCTCACGGCAAGGGTAAATATGAATATGCCGACGGATCTGTTTATGAGGGTATGTGGACGAACGGGAACAGGCATGGCGAGGGAAAGCTGACCTTCCGGTATAACGGTTCCGACTCAATACAGGACGGCCTCTGGGTTAAGAATGCCTATAAAGGCAAAAAACCGGAAGGCCCGGGATATAAGATTATCATGTCACGCAGCGTTGAACGTTATCGCGTATACCGTTACTCAGACGGAAATGAGATACGTGTCTTGCTTAAACCTACCTCCTCCGGGGCACTCGATATATCAAACCTTCAGATAATAGGATCTTCAGGCTATGAATCTGAGTTTCTGAATTCCCAGATGGAGTTCAGGGTATGTGATTATCCGTTCAGGCTGAGAGTCACCTTCAACAAATGGAGCAAACTCAGGACAGTAAGAGTGGATGCTCTTATCGAGCTGGAGATTACCAGGCCGGGGATATGGATTGTTGAGATAGGAGCCTGATCAGTTATCTTCAGGCATTTTTGGATAGAGGTCCTCAACCTTTACCGACGAATCGGCTTCAGAATCTATTGTCACAGGCTCTTCGTCATTACTGTTCCTGAAATACAGAATAAAGGCGAGTATAGGCAGAACGGGTGTGACCAGTGATGAGGTCAGCGCTGTTATGCCAATGTAAACAGGGTTCTTCGCGAGATCAAGCATCGAAGAGGCCTCTTCAGGATTGGTAAGAGAGCTGATTAATGACCCGGTGAAGGGCAGTGTGGTCAGTGCACCGATAACCAGGGAGATAATCACCAGAATAAGGATAATCACTGCCACCCATCCCATGTTGGGCCACAGGTTCCGGTGGGCAAGGGAGAATGAACGTGAAATAACGGTAAAGGGGTTACGCGTCTCCGTAAGCGTTACAGGCATGGCAAACATCATGACCGTGCATATATAAAAAAGGGCAAATAACCCGGGCAGTATAAGAAGCATCATCCCGACGGAAGTAAGGACCACCGCAATCACAGAGAAGATGAACATCGCTGCCAGGTACGGCACCAGGGCTGTCAGGCTCATCTTAAACAGTGAGGAGACAAATGAGGGATCACCCTTAGGCTTCTCCAGAACCCATGTGTGAAGAAAGACTCCCGTTAACAGTGATACCAGCACTATCATCAGATATGGGCCGGCCATCCCTTTCAACAGCGCCAGCATCTCGGCCGGGTCGGTTGTAGACTGAAAGGCGTTAATATCTATTCCTGCCGTTATGAGTGATGAGAGAACTGACAGTACCACCGAAATCAGATATAACCCGATGAAATATTTCTTGTAGAATGACCAGAGCATAGTCATGGCGCTGTCAAGATCGGTAGCACCGGTCAACGGATGGTTCTGATAGTTGTACATTGCGGAGGTATTAGGATAGTCATTGAATAGTTGCTAAATACAAAACTAATAAAAAGTCAGTTCAGTATCTCAATCATCTCATTTACGTCAAGATCACCGAAAGGATTGTTTGCATCGATGAATGTATCAGCAAGTTTGGTTTTCCTCTCCTGCAGTCTTTGTATCTTCTCCTCTATGGTCTCGCCGGAGATATAGCGGTATACAAAAACTCTTTTTTCCTGGCCTATCCGGTGAGCCCTGCTCAGTGCCTGTATCTCCGAGGCCGGGTTCCACCACGGGTCAAGGATAAAGACATAGTCAGCCTCTGTCAGGTTAAGTCCCACCCCTCCGGCTTTTAAGGAAATGAGAAAGACCCTGATGGCTTCATTTTGCCTGAAACTGTCAATTATCTTCCCCCTCTCCCTTGTCGAACCGGTAAGCATGGCATAACCGATGCCGTTCTTTTCCAGCCACTCAGGGAAAAGATCCAGGTGCTTCACAAAAGAAGAGAAGATAAGTATCTTGTGTCCTTCCGAAACGACACTCTCTATATTATGGGTTACCGCATCGAATTTTCCTGATCCGCCGCGGTATGTCTCATCGGTCAGCACAGGGTGGTTGGCCAGCTGCCTGAGTCTCATCAACCCCTGCAGCACGATGATAGCCGATTTCTCAATCCCCACCGATTCGACGTTCTCCATTATGCTGTTGCGTACAGCCGATTTCTCTCTCTCGTAGATGGCTGCCTGTTCCTCAGACATGTCACAGTTGATAACCTGTTCGGAGACAGGCGGCAGTTCCCTGACCACCATCTCCTTGGTACGTCTCATGATGAACGGCTGTATTATCCTTCGCAGCCTGTTCTCCTTTTCCTCCTCGAAATTCTTCTCTATGGGCCTGGCAAATTCCCGCTTGAAAAATGCCAGGGAGCCGAGCAGGCCGGGGTTGACGAAATTAAGCTGGGTCCACAGATCGGTCAGGGAGTTCTCAACGGGTGTTCCTGTAAGCACCAGCCGGTGGGCCGCCCGTAAACGCATTACTGCCCTGTAGATATTCGAGGTGGGATTTTTAATATGCTGGCTCTCGTCGAGAACAACATAGAAGAAATTCATTGTTGCCAGGACTTCAATATCCTGCCTTACTGTATGATAACTCGAGATTATGATATCATACCCTGAGAATCCCGAGGCAGTCCTGTGTCTGGCCGCCCCATAATGAATCAGCGTTCTGAGTGAAGGACAGAATCTGATGATCTCGTTATGCCAGTTGTGGCACAGTGACGCCGGTACAATTATCAGTGAGGTGGCGGGTGCTTCTTCATGCCGGCCTGCCTGCCCGGTCAGGAGGCCCTGGCCGCTGTCCCTGTTTTCATTTTCCTGAAGTATCTGTTCCCTGTTAGACATGAGAAGAGCCAGTGTCTGAAGGGTCTTGCCCAAACCCATGTCATCAGCCAGGCAGCCTCCCAGGTTATTCTTCTGCAGAAAATAGAGCCAGTTCAATCCCTCTGCCTGGTAAGGACGGAGCTCAGCCATCAACCCGGCAGGTGGAGGTAATAACGGCAACTGTTCGGGCATAACCAGCATTCCCAGTTTGGTGCATATGTCACAATCGATTTCCGATGCCAGGTCACTGATGATGCCGAAGTGCTGTTTATGCAGAAGCAGGCGGTCGTCTTTATCATGCCCCATCTCAAAAAGTCCCCTGTACCTGGCAAACCACTCCTCCGGCAGGAGGGCTACCGTGCCGTCAGGCAGCAGGTATTCACGAATACCTTCAATGATATTGTTCCTGAACCTGGTAAAAGGGATGGTGAAAGATCCAATCTGCACTACAGCTTTCAGGTCAAACCAGTCGTTGACAACCTTATGGCTGAGTATTATCTCAACAGGGTCCAGCCTGTAGGGCCTGTCAAGGCTTCCTGTCCGGATGATAAATCCTGCATCCTCGAGCTTTTGCCTGTTATATGACACAGCCTCGATAAGGTCATAGAGAGTATTACCGTTATCCTCCCTGGCTCCGGGAGTAATAAAGGTGATACCGTCTTCCGTAAACAGCCCTGCATCTTCGAGGGCGGCCATACACCTCTTCTCCCATGCAGTATCGCGCTCTTTGCGACGAAAGACAAACCGCCCCTCCTCGTTACTGAATGAGGTAAAATGCACCAGATCGTCAGGGTAAAAGACATCTCTTTCATCATAACGGAACTTAAGCATGACTGCCGGCACACCAGCTATATTCCTCTCTACCGTCAGAAAGGCGCGCTTTTCAGGTTCAGTCTCTTCCAGTGTAAAACCGGTGCCTGATACCCTGTGGGCATTAATCACCTGGAGCACAAATGTGCCGAAATACTTCTCCTCGGTGGCCGACGGGATGATGATGCTTTCACGGGTCAGAAAGGGCTTCAGTTTGGTTCCCTCAATCTCTGCAACAAAGTAGATTGAATGACCGGAGCGGATCACGCATGGTTTGTTCGCAAGTATCTCAACAGCCGTCCTCATCAGATCAAGAGGCTTTCCATCAGCTTCAACGAGCAGGCTGTAGCTGGTTCCTTCGGTGCCGCGTACAAATCTGAACACCGGGTTTGCCTCACCGGATATTATTGTCAGCTTGTCCTCAGGATGCAACGTTGTGATCCTGGTCTTTTGAAGAAACAGAGGTATCTCTTCATTGTCAGCAATTTGCAGACAATGATGAATCCGTGCTTCTATATATGGTTTAATGAGAGTCTCAAATTCACGGTCTGTTATATTGTCTATGAAGTCCTTGACACTTCTGTGCTTTGAGAATAGTTTATAAAGGTTCCTGTCGGAGTATTCATTCACCAGTCTCACAGCCTCTTTTTCCTCGTTGTCGAGCTCAGACAGGGTCACACTGTTGGGAAATGGGGAGAGTGCCTCCGCCAGTGAGTAGTATTCACGACCGGGCATCCGTTCCAGCATATATGGCATCAACACCGTTCCCCACCTGCGATGTTGGGTCAGGATCAATGCAAAGAGTTTTGTTCGTTCTTTGTTCCCGGGGGATTGCATGATGGAAAAAATGAATCTGCAATTTTGACATTCCGACCGTAAAATCAAAGCCTCTGTAGAAATAATTTATGAAAAATGGCAGGGCATTAACGGGAGGCTCTATTATAGCCGTTGAGGGGGCAGCATGTAAGGAATATTTTAATATCTTTCGATACTTGTTCAAAACCGGAAAAAGAAATGAAAAGGATACTTGTAATCAGTTTGTTATCGTTTGTGACCCTGTTGCTTCCGGCACAGGTGACATCGCTAACTGCAGGATGGAGGGCAAAGAAAGCTTCTGAAGTAAAGGTTGACGGCTGTCATCTGACCCTGGAAGATCCGGAAATGACCGGGTGGCTCAGCGCCACAGTGCCGGGAACAGTCCTTACAACCCTTGTGAATAACGGACGTATGCCTGAACCGTGGTACGGGATGAACAATGAACAGATACCCGATGTGTGGAATGAAGGCCGCGATCTCTATACCTACTGGTTTTTTACCAGGTTCTCATCAGAGAGCCTCGACACCACCAAACAGGTGTGGCTCTGTTTCCGGGGCATCAACTATCTCGCCGAGATATATCTGAACGGAAAGCGCATCAGCGATGATACGCACGAGGGTATGTTCCTGAGGGAAAAATACAATATCACCTCATTACTTAATCGTACGGGTTATAACCGCCTGGCTGTCCTGGTAGAGCCTCCTGTGCACCCGGGCAACCCCAATGGCGGCCAGGGTGGAGATGGTACTATCGGCCGCGATGTGACTATGCAGTTCACCCCCGGGTGGGACTGGACCCAGCCTGTAAGAGACCGTAACACAGGCATATGGGATGAGGTGACCATAGAGGTTACCGGCGATATTGACATAAGGGATGGCTTCGCCAGGACGCGTGTGCCCGGGCCCCGGCTGCCCGGCGAGCTTCAGGACCCGGCCTTTGTGACCTTCTCCGCCGAACTGGTCAACCCCACCGACAGGGTGGTGGAAGGAGAGGCAGCCATAGCTTATATGGGCTCCTCCGAGAAGAAGAAGATGAAGATAGAACCCTACTCGACTGTGACAGTGACATTCTCAGAGATCAAACAGACAGACCCGAGGATATGGTGGCCCAATGGGATGGGACAACCATCGATGTACTCAGCAGTCATCACTTTCTATGACAAATCAGACAACACACACGATCGCGAGGACATTATGTTCGGCTTCCGGGAGACGGGGAGCTACTTTGATGAAAGCACAGGATCGCGCGTTTTCACAATAAATGGGCAGAAGATGTTTGTCAGGGGAGCCAACTGGATAGCATCAGACGGTATGATGCGCCTGAGCCGTGACAGGTATGATGCTGAGGTGAGGATGCATGCCGAGATGAACATGAACATGATCAGGGTATGGGGCGGATCGATAATGGAGAGACCGGCATTTTACGAGGCATGTGACAAATATGGCATTCTTGTCTGGCAGGATCTCTGGATAACAGGCGACTGCAACGGCAGGTGGCCTGACACACTGAAGGCAGAGACACAGGAGCGTCGCAGGGAGTACCCCGATAACCACTCACTGTTTATCAACTCACTCGCTGACCAGGTGAAGATGTTGCGCAACCATCCCTCATTGTATATGTTCTGCGGCGGGAACGAGTTTCCACCACCACCGGAACTCGATCTACGTATAAAAAGAACACTTCAGGAACTGGATGGGACCAGGCTTTATTTCAGTGAGTCAACCTCAGCAGAAATACTGAACAACACTGTCGGAGGCACCGGCGATGGCCCATATGACCTGAGAGAACCGATGTGGTTCTTTACTGAGAAATGGTATCCGTTCAATCCTGAGATGGGTTCTGTAGGGCTACCCAACATGGAAGCCCTGAAGAAAATGATGGATGAGAAGGACCTTGTTGCCCCTTCCGGTAACGAGGTGAATGAGACATGGAGATACCACAAGTACCTGGGATACGGTGACGCAATCAACAGCATGGGAGAGGTGAAGGACCTTGATGACTTCGTCAGGAAAGCGCAACTGGTTAATTATGAACAGTATCGCTCACTTGTAGAGGGGTATACCTCACATATGTGGGACTGGTATACAGGTATGCTGGTATGGAAAAGCCAGAACCCGTGGCCGGCTCTCAAGGGTCAGTTTTATGACTGGTACCTGGATCAGAACGCCGGGTTCTACGGATACAAGCACGCAGCTAATCCTGTGCACCTGATGTTTAACCCGACAGACTCAGTCATATATGTCGTCAATGCCACCCCAAAGGAACGCAAGGGGCTCAGGCTTGAGGCTTTGCTGACCGACGAGAATGGCAGGGAGTTGTGGAAGAAGTCGCAGGAGGCAACCGTGCCGGCTGATAGCTACATTAAGGTATGGGATGTCACCCTGGGCAATACCCCTGCAAAGGTCTTTTTCCTTAAGCTTAACATAACTTATGTATCAACCGGGCTCCCGATAGATGAGAATATTTACTGGCTGCCAAGTAACGGAGACAATGAGGAGCTTGTAAAGCTTCCTCCGGCAAAGATCGTCGGCCAGATGATGAAGAGCAACAACGGCAGGTACACTGTTGACCTTGCCAATAGCGGCGATGTGGCTGCTTTCTTCATACGTATGAAGGTTGTACGTGCATCCGACGGTGTAATGGTCACACCGGTCTTTATCGACGATAACTACATTGTGTTATTACCGGGAGAAAAGAAGACCCTGGTGGTTGATGTCACCGGCCTGAATGACGATGACAGGAACACGCCTCTCATGTTGCACCTTGAAGGTGTTAACCTGGGTCCGAGCATGATACGGCTCTAAAGGGGAATGATGCCCGGGACAGCCGCCCTGTGATACGTGACTGCGTGATAGTTAGTTAGGCTACCTCTGTCAGCCTGTCCTGCTGATCTCTTCCAGACGTTCCTTTTCAAGCAGTATTATGCTCCTGTCAGATAGCCTGATAAGCCCGTCCTTTTCAAAACTCTTGAGCACCTTTACTGCACCCTCGGTCGATATCCCTGCGAAATCAGCCAGTTCACGCCGCGACAGATGCCTTGTAAGATCCTCTCCACCAAAGTTCTCGGGTGACAGGGTAAGAAGGACTGTTGCCATCCTACCGTTGGTCTGCTGGTGAAGAACATGGTCGAGCGATGAATAAAGCATGGCATTATGCTCACAGTAGCGTCTAACGATGCCAAAGGCAAACGCGCCGTTATTTTTTACCAGGCCTGCGATGGCCTCCTTCTCGATGAGGAAGCCGGTAGTCTCGGTGATGGCTACAACGGAGTAGTTAAAGGTATTCCTGTTGAAGACAGCTGACAATCCAACCATCTCTCCGGGGTGTATTATCCTGAGATTATAGTCGCGGCCGTTGCTGCTCTCAATATACTGCCTTGAGTAACCGCTGATGATAAAGATGACATACGAGGCAAAGGCCCCCTGCTTGGTAATATTCTCACCACGGCGGAAGACTACCTGTACACGGCTGTCACGAACAAGTTCGGTCTCCTCCGCTGACAATGCCGAGAAGCAGGGCAGGGTTATGTCACATACAAAGCCCTTATCAGTATTGCTTATTGTTTTCATGTCTGAAGTTGAACTGCAAATTTACTAATAAACCCATATCCCTGCACAAAAATATATGCCTGTGCAAGTCAGTAAGTTAGTTCCTGCAAATTGAAACAGGACATCTTTTTAAGTGTCCTGTTTCAATTCCTGTCATGTTACAGAAGAATGTTGTTGCCGGCCATGACGTCTTAAGCTTACATACATTTGCATCAAATTTAAATGACCAATGAAACACAAGGTTGAATCAGCCTGGAAGGGCAGGATGAAATTCGATACCGAAGTAAACGGACATCATTTCTTTATGGATCAGGCAGGCGAGAATGGCGATAACAGCGGACCGCGCCCGAAGCCACTTATGCTGGCAGCACTGGCAGGATGTACAGGTATGGATGTCATTTCCCTGATGCGTAAGATGCGCCAGGAGGTTGAATATTTTAATGTAGTGGTGGAAGGAGATACAGAGGATGAACATCCCAATGCGTTCCTGAAGATGCATGTCATCTATGAATTCAGAGGCAGGGAGCTTGATATGGAGAAAATTGAAAAGTCAATCAGCCTCTCCATGGAGCGTTATTGCGGAGTCTCTGCTGTATATCGCAAGGCAGGAATTGAGATGACACATGAGGTCAGGATGCTTGATCAGGTCTGAAGGTCTGAGGTCTGAAGGTCTGGGAGAGGCAAAAAGAAGTAAATAAATTAATAATTAATAAAATGTTATACACGAATCTGAATCACATCGAGACTGCATCGCAGCTTGAGAAAATCGTCAATGAGAATGAGAACGTAATGGTTTGCTGCGGCAGGATGGGACCTATGTGCATACCTGTTTACGGAATAATGGAAGAGCTGGAACCAACTTACAGCCATGTAAAATTCTTTGACATGGAGTTTGACAACCCCGAGGCGCAGGTAATCCGTAATGCACCAATGACACGCGGCTTCATGGGACTTCCCTATACCGTCTATTACAGAAACGGTGAGATGGTAAAAGCTACCACCAGCATCCAGAACATGTCGCAGGTTAAGACTATCCTCGACAGTGAGTTCGGTCAGCCTGAAGCTTAAACGATGGAGAGCGTAACCCATAATGACGTCATCATACTCGGTGGAGGCCCGGCAGGACTGACTGCGGCCATCTATCTCTCACGTGCCAGGGTCAAGACCCTGCTGCTGACCGAAGGTACCCCCGGCGGCCAGATGACGCTTACCCATGAGATAGCCAACTACCCGGGAATAGAGAGAATCAACGGTTATGCACTCGGGTCGGTGATGAAGAAACAGGCTACCTCCTTCGGGGCTGTGGTGAAGGGAAACGTCGAGATAGGGTCAGTCGACCTGGCCGGCCGTGTGAAGAGCATCACCACATCTGACGGACAGACTTATACGGCTGACAGCATAATACTGGCACCGGGTGGACGGTCACGCACCCTGGGTGTACCCGGGGAAGACACCTTCAAGGGGAAAGGCATATCATACTGTGCCACCTGCGATGGCGACTTTTTCACCGGAAAGGAGATAGTTGTTGTCGGAGGAGGTAATTCCGCCCTGGAAGAGGCAGTATCTCTTACAAAATACGCCACCAGGGTGACTATCGTGCACCAGTTCGATCATTTTCAGGCTTTTGAGTACGCCGTTGAAGAGGCCAGGAGTAACCCGAAGATCAGCTTCGTGATGTCTTCTACCATCTCTTCATTCTATGGCAATGATAACCTGGAAGGTGTAAAGATCCGTAACCTGGTGACGGGTGAGGAGACGGACTTTAAAACCGACGGTGTATTTATTTTCATCGGTTATGTCCCTAATACTGAAACACTGAAGGAACTGGTAGCTCTTAACGACAGGGGAGAGATCATAACCGGACCGGATATGTCTACAAATCTGGCAGGAGTATATGCTGCCGGCGATGCTGTGGTAAAGAGATACCGGCAGGTCACCACCGCGGTGGCTGACGGCACCGTTGCCGCACTGGCTTCAGCCGATTACCTGCATTCACTAAAAAGAAACTAAAAGCAAATGAAGATGAAAGGATTAATAATAGCAGTTGCAGTAATAGCCGTTCTGGCGATACTGCTCATTCGTTCGTATAATAAAATGAAGAACTCCCCGGCAGTGGAGGATAGTGAACTGATAGAACATCTTACTGCCCAGAACTTTGCACATAAGACTAAAAATGGCGTTGTACTCGTCGACTTCTGGGCTGACTGGTGCATGCCGTGCAAGATGATGGCTCCCATTCTGAATGATGTGGCAGAGACAGCAGGAAAGAAGGTCACTGTATATAAGCTGAACGTCGATGAGCAACAGCAGATAGCCGCCAAATTCGGGATCAGGAATATTCCTACAATGATTTTGTTCAAAGATGGCAAGGAGGTCGAGAGAATGATTGGCGTCAAGCAGAAAGATTATATCCTGTCGAGCATCCAGAAAGCTCAGTAAAAATAAATTGTGTTAATTGGTTGAGAGGGCTTTTGCAGGTTAGTTACCTGTCAAGGCCCTCTCGTGCTTTGTCATAATCCGGTGCCTCGAGCAGCTTGTCGAACTGTACCGAAGGTCTGACCCGTCCGAAGGAATCGAAATAGGCTTTCCTTGTCATTGAGTCCCAGTGTATCGCTCCGTGGTAGTACTGGATATTATTAAATATGCCCAGCGACATGAGCAACAGGAAACAGACAGGAATGATAGTCCGTACAAATTTTCCCGAAGCGGCTGAGGCTGCTCCCAGGAGGGCAGCGGAGCTCACCGCCATCAGTGAGTAACTGTCAATAAAGGCCCTCTGTCCGAAACCGCCGCCATACCACCAGCACCACCAGGAAAAGATAATGTAGATATTGAGCGGTACAAACAGGGTAACCGGCAGCGCGTGAGGTGATCGCCTGACCCAGAGGGTAGTGATACCTGCAACAGCGAATATCATAACCGGGGTATAAATGAAGAGACCCTTACGCCAGCTGAAGAGCCCCTTTATGATGGCGGGGTTGCCGAAAAAGAACCTCTCGTCGCTTCCGTAGGAGAAGTAAAGCCAGTGGCCTGTCATCTCTCTCCAATAGACCATCTGCGGAAGCCAGACGATCAGAGTCATGAGACCCGCCAGCAACAGGTAAGGATATTCTGATGCCAGGGTCCTGACTCGTTGCCTCAGTGATTCATTTGATAACACCCCGTAGAGCAGGAAGAAGAGAATTACTATGATATTGGTGGGCCTGATGAGTGAGATCAACCCCAGTAACAATCCCAGCCGGATTGCATGCCATACTCTCATGCCATGGCTTTTCTGAATAGTGCTCCTCTGCCTGTTGACCAGATCATTCCTTGTGCCATGGTTGTCCGTTGTTCCGTGCCATCTCATAGAATACCACACAAAGGCACTAATAAGAGCAAAAGAATAAACATGTGACATTGTCCCCTGGAACAGTGTATACCAGTAGAGGTTTGTGCCCAGCACAAACCCGGCCAGCACCAGGGTTGTTATCCTGTCAGAGGCGTGTGCCAGCAGAATCTTTCTAAGGTATATCAGCCCTGTACACAGAAAAAAGAGGGAGGAAACCAGAAGAAAAAACTTATAGGGGGCGCTGTAGCCTCCGGTGTCAGCCCCCGAAAGGAGAGCTGCAGCATGCCCGGCAAGGAAAAACGGGGTCCAGAGGATTGAAAGCCCCATGGATGTCTTTATGACATATTTTCCTTCGGGACCTTTATCGGGCCAGACGATGAACCTGTGAGGTCCGTTATACCCGTCGGCGAAACTCAGGGTCAGGTCGTGATAAATGAATGCAGCCGGCAGGTAAGCATAATATGAGATGGCGTCCCATTCGATTACCCTTCTTTCATCCTTCCAGTGTTTTACGCTCAGCATGTTACCGGTCATGAAGAGGAGCATCAGGATAATAGCCAATGCCGACATCCACCTCTTCCCTTCGAGCCCGTACCTGAACATTTTGCCGACGATATCGAACCCGTCAAAGAGACCGATCTTCTTTCCCTGGCTCTTCCTCCTTGGAGTATATCTGACTTCCTTCTCCCCGTATTTTATGCCCTGGATCTTAAGTGCCTTGATAACCAGTTCTGTCTCAAAGCCAAAGCCCCTTTCATTCAGCGACAGTTTCCTGAGGAGGCTCCTGTTGAAGATTTTGTATCCGCAGGTCATGTCTGTGACCGGGACCCCTGTCAGTCTTGAAACGATAGATGAGAGAAGACGGTTAACAATGGCTGCCGGGGCTGCATGACCATAATAACACTTTCCTGAAATGAACCTTGATCCGCTCAGCAGATCCAGCTCATCTTCATGGTATTTCTCAAGCAGGCAGGGGATGTCTGCAGGGTCAAGCTCCAGGTCGGCATCCTGGATGATGATAGTTTCACCTTTTGCTTCTCTCATACCGGCTGCCACAGCGACTCCTTTCCCGCCGTTTACAGGTAGCCTTATGAGCTTCATATATTCATGACCGGCTATCAGTCTCTCCGCAAGAACAGCAGAATTGTCGGTTGAGCAATCATCAACAATAATTATTTCTGCAAGGGAAACAAACTCAGGCAAGGTTGTCGCAATAAGCCTGCCAAGGGTCTCTTCTATTACTCCTTCTTCATTATAAAGCGGTATGATTATGCTGAGTTGCAATGGGGAAGGTTAATGGGTCAGATGATAAAGTTAGCACAGATTATGTTACAGGCAAGAGGTAAGGTGCCCATAAAAAAGGAGAGACTGACTCCTGAAGAGTCAGTCTCCCTTTTATCAATGTCTTTATTTATCAGGCTTTGCTTACTTCTTGGCTGGTGCCGGCTGATTGGCGGCCTGGAGGTTATCACATATGCCGTCATTATTGGCATCGACAAATGCCGGGCCCTGTCCTTTACCGCGTGCCTGGCCCTTACCGGCTGCAACACCTTTGCCACGGCCCTGTGCCTGGCCCTGTCCGGCATGCATACCCTTACCCTTACCCTGGCCTTTGCCTGCGCCCCTGGCCATCGCTGTCTGGTTTTCTCCGGCTGAATAGGCTCTGCGTCCCATGCGGGTGCCGTTCTCATAGTTGTCACATACACCGTCCTTGTTAGCGTCGACCCATGCGTTTCCTGCTGCACGGCCTTTACCTGTCTGTACCTGGCTCTTCTCTGTTGTCTGTGCCGAGGCAATAATTGTCATCGCTGCAAATAATGCTACTGTCAAAAATAGTCTTGTTTTCATGAGTAATTGTTTTTATTGTTTATTGATTTATTTCCTGTTTACAATTACTCAGATGGAATCTGTCAGGAAAGGTTTAATGGCATAATAAAAAAAAACTTATTCTCCCGGGTTTATAATCTGACATTCTTGATTCTCAGCGCATTCCAGACAACGGAGACAGAGCTGAAACTCATTGCGGCGGCAGCAATCATTGGATTAAGCAACGGACCGCCGAAGAGATGAAGTGCTCCCATAGCTACCGGGATACCAAGTATATTATAGAAGAATGCCCAGAACAGGTTCTGTTTAATATTGCGCATGGTGCTGTTACTCAGCCTGAGTGTCCTTACCACATCGCGCAGGTTATTCTTAATGAGCACCACATCGGCGGCTTCAATAGCCACATCCGTTCCGGAACCGATAGCTATGCCGATATCTGCTGTGGCGAGGGCAGGGGCGTCATTAATACCATCTCCTGTCATAATGACTGTCTTACCTTGTCTCTTTATCTTTCTGATCTCCTCGGCCTTTTCTCCCGGGAGGACACCGGCTATCACCTCCTTTATACCGGCTTCGCCGGCAATATGGTGTGCTGTCTGGCTGCTGTCTCCTGTTATCATAACAACTTCAAGTCCCATGCCTGTAAGTTCACTGACAGCTTCTGCCGATCCCGGGCGTATGGTGTCAGCGACAGCAACCACGCCAAGACAGATGCCTTTGGCAGCGACGTACATCACCGTCTTTCCGTATGAGGCCAGGAGCTCTGCCTCTTTGTCAGCAGCCGAGGTATCTATCTTTCTCTCTTTCATCAACCTTTGACTGCCGGCCAGGATATGGGTGTTGTCGGCAAAGGCTTCCACCCCGTAACCTGGCAGGGCGCTGAAACGTTCGGGTGCAGTAATGTCAATGCCTTGCTCCTCTGCATAAGTTATTACTGCCCTGGCTGTGGGGTGCTCCGACCGGCTCTCCGCGGCTGCGGCCAGGCTGACAAGCTTACGGGCGTCAGTTGATGGTGTGGGTACAATATCTGTGACAACAGGTATCCCTGTTGTTATCGTACCTGTCTTGTCGAGTACTATCACAGATGCCTTACGGGCTGTCTCCAGTGCTTCGCCGCTCTTGATCAGTATGCCCTGCTTTGCCCCCCTGCCGGTGCCAACCATTACTGCCACCGGTGTGGCCAGCCCGAGGGCGCACGGACAGGCTATTATAAGCACCGAAATAAGAACAGTAAATGAAAGCCTGAAATCACCGGTGCCGATGAGCCATCCTGAAGATGCAAGAAGGGCAAGGCCCATGACTACGGGTACGAATATGCCCGATATCCTGTCTGCCAGCCTGGCTATTGGCGCCTTGGATCCCTGTGCCTGTTCCATCAGTTTAACAATCTGAGCAAGGGTGGTGGCACTGCCAACGCGGGTAGCACGACAGATGACCGAACCGTTCAGGTTGATACTGCCACCGGTCACCTCCGACCCCTCATTCTTCTCTACCGGCGTGCTCTCTCCTGTAAGCATTGATTCATCTGCAGAAGTCTCCCCGGATGTGACCATCCCGTCAACGGGGAAGCGTTCGCCGGGTCTTACTATTACAAGATCACCTTCAACCACTTTGGAAGCCGGTACGGTCTTTTCCTTCCCGTCACGCAGTACTGTGGCAAGGGGAGGAGCCAAAGAAAGCAGTTCCCTGATGGCGCTGCCCGCCCTTGACTTTGACCGTGCCTCAAGAAAACGGCCTGTGGTGATAAGGGTGATGATGGCTGCAGCAGACTCATAATAAAGGTTATGGACGAAATGGCTCTGACCACCGGCAATACGGATTGTTGCATACAGGCTGTAAAGGTACGCAGCAGCAGTACCCATAGCCACAAGAGTATCCATGCCCGGGTTACCTCTGAGCAACGTCCTGGTCCCGGCGATATAAAAGTTACGCCCTGTAATTATCACAGGCGTTGTGAGGAGAAACTGCAGCAGCGCAAAGGTCATTGGATTAGCCTCTGGAGAGAGGAGTGCAGGCAGCCTGACACCGGCCATGGCTGACATGGTGAGCACCAGCAGAGGAACGGTGAATGACAGTGACCAGATAAGCCTGCTCCTCAGTCGTTCAGTCTCTGACCGTGATGCCCTGAGCTCTTTCTCATCATCGATAGCCTTGTAGCCTGCCTTGCTCACGGCCTCCATGACCTGGCTTAACGTGGCCTTCCTGTCGTCAAACTTTATCGTAAGCCGCTCCGTGGCAAGGTTTACACTGGCAAACGTTATGCCCTCCACCTTCGAAGCGGCCTTCTCTACGTGTGCTGCGCAGGAAGCGCAGTTCATACCCTCTATGGCAAATGATTTGTCCGACATGATGATAACATAATTTATTAATAAACAAGGAAGATGATAAATCGTTTACGTCAACTCCTGTTTTATCAATCCTGATACTACTCATTATATGCAATTGCCATGACAAAAGTATCTCTTAAAAGGCATTAATAACCCTGCTGTCGCAGGGTCATTAATGTGTTGCGGAGAGATAGGGAGTACCTTCGGTGATCGCCCTTGGGGGAGATGGCAACACATGACTGACCTTTCAGGTTTCATTTGTTTTTCTTCAGTCACTTTCAAAAGCAAACTTTCTC
Source organism: Bacteroidota bacterium (assembly GCA_003250475.1). Lineage (GTDB taxonomy): Bacteria > Bacteroidota > Bacteroidia > Bacteroidales > VadinHA17 > SR-FBR-E99. The sequence continues at coordinate 26,719 of QKGI01000148.1, forward strand.
AGTGCCATCATAAAAACAAATAACCCTGCTTTCGCAGGGTCATTCATGTGTTGCGGAGAGATAGGGATTCGAACCCTAGGTCCAGTTACCCGGACAACGGTTTTCGAGACCGCCCCAATCGACCACTCTGGCATCTCTCCGGGGGCGTGAAGCCACATGGTGGGATCACGTGTGCAAATATAATTACTTTTTGGTGTATACGGATGTCATTTTT